>NZ_JAWJBT010000001.1:0-263266 GCF_046536035.1 Halomonas sp. SIMBA_159 | reverse complement strand
CGACGTTGACTTGGATCTCGCGCATCAACTGGCGCTCGCTACGAATGCCAAACAGATAGCCGATAAACAAGGCCTTGAAGAGCAGCACGGGATCAAGCGCAGGCCGACCATTATCAGCGCAGTAAAGATGACGGACGCGCTCGCGGATAAAGCTGAAGTCGAGGGCGGCCTCAATCTGACGCAACAGATGGTTCGAGGGCACGAGTTCTTCAAGCGTGACCATCTCTAGTTCGTGCTGTTGGGGGGAAGGGTCTTTGAGCATATCGGCCACCACTAAAAACGATACGCTTATCAAAGCAAAACCCTGGCCGAAGGGCCAGGGCTTTGTCAGCAGTCTGAGGGGAGCCATTGGCTCCCCTGTTCGTCACGCGTTGTGAATCAGTACCTGTTCCTAACGACTTACTGGCTTAATCCACTAGCGGTAGCAGCGCATTCAAGCTATCGCGGGCATCGCCGTAGAACATGCGCGTGTTGTCCTTGAAGAACAGTGGGTTCTCGATACCCGAGTAGCCGGTGCCCTGGCCACGCTTGCTGACGAACACCTGCTTCGCTTCCCACACTTTGAGCACTGGCATCCCTGCGATAGGACTGTTGGGGTCCTCTTCGGCGGCGGGGTTCACGATGTCGTTAGAGCCGATGACGATAACCACGTCGGTCGTGGCGAAGTCGTCGTTGATCTCATCCATCTCCAGCACGATATCGTAAGGTACCTTGGCTTCCGCCAGCAGCACGTTCATATGTCCTGGTAAGCGCCCGGCCACGGGGTGAATGCCAAAGCGTACGGTTTTACCCGCGGCACGCAGCTTGCGAACTAAATCGCTCACCGCCGTTTGCGCTTGCGCCACGGCCATGCCGTAACCCGGCACGATAATGATGCTATCGGCATCGTTAAGCGCCGTGGCAACGCCGTTGGCATCAATCGACACCTGCTCGCCTTCGATCTCGGCTGCAGGCCCTTTCGTGCCTCCAAAGCCGCCCAGAATCACGCTGACGAAGTTGCGGTTCATCGCCTTACACATAATGTAAGAGAGAATCGCCCCGGAGGAGCCCACAAGCGCACCGGTCACAATCAGCAGGTCGTTGGAGAGCGTGAAACCAATCGCCGCCGCCGCCCAGCCGGAGTAGCTGTTCAGCATGGAGACCACCACCGGCATATCCGCCCCGCCGATGCCCATGATCAGGTGGTAGCCGATAAAGAACGCCAGCGCCGCAATCACCAGCAGCGTCCAGAAGCCTGCGCCGTTGAGGTACATAATCGCCAACAGCAGCGAGAGCGCCGCCGCACCGGCATTCAGCATATGGCCGCCGGGCAATTGCTTTGGCTTGCCATCTACTTTGCCTGCGAGCTTGCCGAAGGCAATCACCGAACCGGTGAACGTCACCGCGCCGATAAAGATACCCAGCACCACCTCGATTTGTAGGAACGTTAGCTCATCGGGCGCTTTGGTCGCCACCAAGGCAGCAAAGGCGGAAAACTGGTCCAGCGATGCCTCAGCGGCACGAGCCGCCATCACCCGGCGGCGCTCAAGATCGGCACTCCAGGCAACGAATACCGCCGCCAGGCCCACAAAGCTGTGCAGCGCGGCCACGAGCTGAGGCATCTCGGTCATCTCGACCTTGCCCGCCACATAGGCCCCGATGCCTGCGCCAATCAACATCATGGGAATTAGCCACCAGTAGGCGCCAATGCCAGGGCCGAACGAGGTGAAAAACACCGCCAATGCCATACCGACAATGCCGTACCACACGGCCCGCTTGGCCTTTTCCTGATTACTCAAGCCGCCCAGCGACAGAATAAACAGCACGCTTGCCGCAATTGCTGCGGCAGATACGAATCCTTGCTCTAACATATCGTCTCTCCGCCGCTTAGGATTTTTGGAACATGGCCAGCATCCGGCGTGTCACCAGGAAGCCACCCACGATATTGATAGACGCGATCAGTACTGAAATACCCGCCAGCACGCTCACCAACGCGCTGCCTGAGCCAATCTGCAGTATCGCCCCCAAAATAATGATGCCGGAAATGGCGTTGGTTACCGCCATCAGCGGCGTATGCAGCGAATGGCTCACCTTCCAAATTACCTGGAAGCCGATAAAGCAGGCCAGTACGAACACAATAAAGTGCTGCATAAATGACGCAGGCGCGACTAACCCCAGTAGCAGCATCAGCGCGCCGCCCACTGCCAACATGGTCACTTGGCTCTTCGTTTGCGCTTTGAAGGTGGCAAGCTCGGCGGCTTTCTTCTCTTCTGGAGTCGGCGCTTTCTCTTTTTTCTTCGGTTTGGCGGCCGCGATGGCTTTTACCTTGGGCGGCGGCGGTGGGAAGGTGACTTCCCCTTGGTGGGTGACCGTGGCCCCCCGAATGACGTCGTCTTCCATATTGTGATGGATCACGCCGTCTTTCTCAGGGGTGAGGTCGGTGAGCATGTGGCGAATATTGGTGGCGTACAGCAGCGATGCCTGTGTCGCCATGCGTGAGGGGAAGTCGGTATAGCCGACCACTACCACGCCGTTATCGCTTACCACCCGCTCGTCGGGCTGGGTCAGGTCGCAGTTACCGCCTTTCTCGGCGGCTAAATCCACAATCACCGAACCGGGCTTCATGGCCGCCACCATGTCTTCCAGCCACAGCTTGGGCGCGGGCCTGCCAGGAATCAGCGCCGTGGTAATGACAATATCCACATCCGGTGCCTGTTCGCGGAAGCACTCCAACTGCTTTTCACGGAACTCAGGGCTTGAGGGCGAGGCATAGCCACCACTTTCAGAACCGTCCTGACTATCCTCAAAGTCCAGAAACAGGAACTCGGCGCCCATGGATTCGATCTGCTCGGAAACCTCCGGGCGCACGTCAAAGGCGCGCACTACTGCCCCTAAGCTGGTCGCGGTGCCAATCGCCGCTAAACCTGCCACCCCAGCACCGATCACCAATACCTTGGCAGGCGGTACTTTGCCTGCGGCGGTCACTTGGCCGGTAAAGAAACGGCCGAAGTTATTGCCCGCCTCAATCACCGCCCGGTAGCCCGCAATGTTGGCCATCGAAGAGAGCGCATCCATCTTCTGCGCCCTAGAGATACGCGGCACCATGTCCATCGCAATGACGGTGGCACCCTGGGCTTTGCAGGTTTCCAGCAGCGCTTCGTTTTGAGCTGGCCAGAAAAAGGCGATCAGCGTTTGGCCTTCGCGCAGCTGTTTGGCTTCACTTTCCGACGGCTCGCGAACTTTAATCACCACCTCAGCGTCGCGCCACAGTGCGTCGGCGCTGTCTACCACCGTCACACCAACATCACGATAAGTGTCGTCATTAAAACCCGCGGCCAGGCCTGCACCTGTCTCAACCAGGCACTCATGGCCAAGCTTTTGCAGCTGCTTTGCACTCTCGGGGGTCAGCGCGACCCGCGCTTCTCCCCGAGCACTCTCTTTTGGTGCGCCTATTTTCACACGCCTTCTCCCTTAGTTTACCCGCGTTCAGCGCCCTCCCCTCGTGGCTGGGGTAGTGGCTGGGATAATGGCTGGGATAGTAGCCCCAGCACTCTTGAGCGCTGTCTATTCACTATTGCGCAAGAAACGCGCCAGCTAGCAGTTTAGGATCTAACGCGAAGCCTGCCAGTGACCATTCAACCTTTGATTCAACTGCGTTGTTTATCTACAACATATTGATATCAAAAAGAGAGCGTCGGCTTAACGGCTGGCACTCTTCGCAAACGCCGTGAGCTCGTTATAGAGCCACACGTTTGTTGGGGCGTTGGCGTAGAGGCTGTGCTGAATTAGCGTCATGGTTAACGCGGGGAGCTCATCGGGAGGGGCCACGATCCGCACGGGCAGCATCGCGACAAAGCGTTCCGCCATTTGTAGCGGCAGAGTAATAATCGCATCGGTCAGCGCCACCACGCGCGCTGCGGCAATGTAGTTAAGGTTTTTCGAAATCACCCGGCGGCTAAGCCCTTGCTGGGCCAGGCAGTTTTCAATTCGACTCGGTAGCAGGCCACTAATATCCGCCAACTCTACATGGGGCTGGCGGGCAAACTCCTCTAACCCCAGCGCATCGCCAACGTGGGGATTCTGCTGAGCGGCCAGACACACAAGTTCTTCATGCATCCAGGGCGTTTGCACTACACCGTTGGGTAGCGATGACTGGCTATCCAGCCCCACCACCATATCGACTTGGCGCTGCTCTAACGCCTCACTAAGCACCTCCGGCGTAATCAGCTCAATGGAAAAACTGATGCCCGGCGCATAGCTCAACAGCTGGCTAAGAAACGCCGGGTACATGACCTCTTCAAAATAGTCCGTGGTGGCCAGGGTAAAACGGCGGGTACTGGTCGCTGGCTCAAAGGATGCGGGAGGTGCTAAGCCTGTCTGCAATGATGCCAACGCCTGCTGCACCACGGGTAGCAGCGCCATGGCGCGTGGCGTTGGCTGCAAGCCCTGCTCAGTGCGCACCAATAGTGGGTCGTCTAGCGCCTCGCGCAGGCGCTTGAGCGCATGGCTGAGCGCTGGCTGGCTGAGATGAAGCTTCTCAGCAGCACGGGTGACATGGCGCTCGCGCATCAGCGTCTCAAACACCAGCAGAAGATTTAGATCAAAGTGGCGAAGAGAACGCATAGCACCTCACTATTCATGGTGTGAATGATTTCATTCTAAACATTCATTTCATTTATCGCGAAAAATTCCTTATCGTCGCGCTTCCTTGAGCAGCCCCGCTCGCGCTTGCCACCCTTTTCTTGCTGCTGCACACCATAGGAGTACACGTTAGGTGACCCCATCTCAGATCATGCCCAGCCTGTTTGGTGACGTTATCTCCACGTTTATGGGCGTGCCCAAAGCGACCGACCCCAACGCCACCGATGCTGAAGTCGTGGTTAGCGGCGTACCGTTTGATCTAGCGTGCTCTGGCCGTTCAGGCACCCGCATGGGGCCGAACGCGATTCGCCAAAGCACCGCCAACCTGATTTGGGAAGGCAAACGCTGGCCGTGGGATTTTGCTCTGGAAGATCGCCTACGGGTGTGCGATGCCGGCAATCTGGATTACGCCTACGGCGAGCCAGAAAGCCTGGTAGACAACCTGGAAACCCATGCCATGCGCTGGTTGAAAGCGGGCAAAAAGATGCTGACGCTGGGCGGCGACCACTACATCAGCCTGCCGCTGCTGCGCGCCCATGCCCGTGAACATGGCCCGCTGGCACTGATTCACTTTGATGCCCATACCGATACCTATGAGCAAGGCACGCGTTTTGATCACGGCACCATTTTCCACCACGCCCTCAAAGAAGGCCTGGTAGTGCCGGAGCATTCGCTGCAAATTGGCATTCGTACCAGCTATGACCGCAACAACCACCCTTACGAAGTGCTGGATGCCGATTGGGTAAACGACCACGGCCCTGCGGCGGTACTGGAGCGGCTTCGTGCACGAGTGGGTCATCACCCGGCGTACGTTACGCTGGATATCGACGGGTTGGACCCTGCCTTCGCACCGGGCACCGGCACGCCGGTATGCGGCGGCATGTCCACCGACCTGATGCTGAAAGTAATGCGCGGCATGGTGGGTATGGAACTAGTGGGTATGGACTTAGTGGAAGTAAACCCCGCCTACGACCACGGCGACATTACCTCGCTGGCAGCAGCCACGCTGGGGTTAGAGTTTCTTTACACCCTGGCAGCCTCCAAAAAGGCGTAGGCGTTTCGCCGCTCACCTTGCGGAAGCGCTCAGCGCAGGGTCAGGTCAATGACCAACAATAGCGCCAGCGCGCCCACAGAAGGCCAGGGGCTTTTTAACACCACGCCAAACAGGGTGAGCGGAATCAAAACGGTCAGCGCTGCCAACACATGCGGCAGCGCAGCCACTCCGTTCGCCCACATACTGGCAATCGCGACCAGCCCCAACAGGCCTAAGCACAGCCCTAGCCAAACGCCTCGTTGACGAAACCGTGACGGCATCTTCTAGTCTCTCTTTTTCTAGTCTCTCTTTGTCATATCAGGTGTAGCGCGGGGACGCTGGCACCTTGCGGTGACAAGCAGCGCTTCGCTCATGGGTGTTGCCCAAACTGCAGCGCTGCAAGGTGGCGATAGAGGTCACTGCTCTCCATGAGCGCCGCATGAGTGCCTGATGCCACCAGCCGCCCTTCTTGAAACACTAATAAACGATCCGCGTGCACCACCGTCGCCAAACGGTGCGCAATCACGATGCTGGTTCGCCCCTGCATCAATCGGTCTAACGCATGTTGTACCAGCCGTTCGCTTTCCGCATCCAGCGCGCTGGTGGCTTCATCCAACAGCAGCACCGCCGGATTCTTTAGCAGCGCACGGGCAATGGCCAGCCGCTGACGCTGACCACCCGAGAGCTGCACGCCGCCCGGCCCTAGTGGCGTGTTGAACCCTTGCGGTAACGCCTCGATAAACATCAGCGCATTGGCATCTTGGGCGGCAAGGCGTAGCTGCTCCTCAGTGGCGCTTGGGCAGCCATAGCGAAGGTTATCCGCCACCGTGCCACTAAACAGCACCGGCGACTGGGCAACCAGCCCTAGGGCACTGCGCAGTTCGGCCAGCGCTAAGGTGCGAATATCCACGCCATCCAGCGTTACGTGGCCCTGATCTGGGTCGTAAAAGCGCAGTAGTAGCGCCAGCAGCGTGCTCTTGCCCGCACCGGAGGGCCCCACCACCGCTACCCGCTCGCCGGGCTGAATATCAAGGTCGATATCGTCCAGCGCAGGGGTATCGCGGCCCGGGTAGGTAAAACGAACATGGGCTAACGTCAGCGCGCCTTGGGGTGGCTGAGCCAGCGCCACTGGTTGAACCGGAGACTGAATCGTGGGGGGCGTATCCAGCAGCTCCAGCAGGCGCTCAGCGGCCCCAGCGGCGCGCTGTACATCGCCCGCCACTTCGGCCAGCGTCGCAACTGCCCCGGCTGCCAGCACGGCGTAGAAGATAAACGCGGAGAGCTCTCCTGCGCTCATGCTGCCTTCCAGCACCGCAAGTCCGCCTTGCCACAGCATCACGCCCACGGCGCTAAACACCACTAGCATGGCCACACCGGTCAGCCATGCCCGCTGGCGGGTACGCGCCACCGCACTGCTAAATGCTTGCTCGACGCGCTGGCCGTAGTGGCGTCGATCATCGGCTTCATGGGTGAAGGCTTGCACGGTTTGCAGGCCGCTGAGCGCCTCTTCGGCGTAGCGGCCCAATTCAGCGACATGATTCTGGCTGGTGCGCGAGAGCCGCCGCACTCGACGGCCGTACCACACAATGGGCAGCAGCGTCGCGGGAATGCCCACCAGCACCAAGGCAGAAAGCCAAGGCTGGGTCAGCAGCATCAGTACCACCGCGCCAATCAGCATGACGCCATTGCGCAGCGCCAAGGAAATCGACGAGCCAAACAGGCTCTGCAGCACGCTGGTATCCGCAGTGAGCCGTGAGGCGATCTCTCCTGCGGCGCGCCCCTCACTCGCGCTTTCAAAAAAGCTGGGCTCCAGAGTGAGCAAATGCTCAAACACCCGCTGGCGTAAATCTGCAGCTAACCGCTCACCGATCCAGGTCACTTGGTAATAGCGCAGCGCCGAGGCTGCCGCTAACAGCGCCACCACCCCCAGCATTAGCCCCAAGGTGGTGGCGAGGGCGGCTGCATCAGCAGCAAGAAAGCCCTGATCAATCACTAGCCGCAGGCCATTACCCAGCAACAGAACGCTACCGGAGGCAACCAATAAGGCACACCCTGCAAGCGCCACGCGCAGGCGATAAGGGCGTATAAACCTCAACAGCCTTAGTAAAATGCGGTGGTTAGAAGAACGTGTGGGCATAAAATTCATGCGCCTCTGTGGTAGACATACAGTATCCCGATACAAGGCAATAAGGTTCCTCGCCTCAGGTGAGCGTTGACACTGAAGAGCGATCATACAGAGCAGGCATCAATGAGTAGATGCTAAGCTGCTTCTTCAGTAGTAACCCTTGTTCAATAACGAGATGACCATGACACAACCCATCACACCACCCGCTTCTAATAATCGCCTACCGTGCCGAGGCTGCACCGCAGATTGTCGAAACTATGCTACGTGTGGTGGTAAGCCCTGGCGAAATTAACACCCAGCACGACCTACTCTTTAATAGCATGCGCGCAAAATAACTTGTACATTAATTGTACTGAAAAGGTGGAAACATCAGATCAGTACCATTTTTTTCAAGAGGAAACGCGCATGCTCACTACCCTATCCCTATGGCTAGCGTCCTTTTTATTTGGCGGGATGAGCCTCTTTTCTTTTGGTTTTGCAGCCTTTCTATTGTCTAGTCTTCCAAATAATACGGCTCGCGCTACCATTCGCAGCGCCTTCCCATTTTTTTACCTGTTTGTTCTGATTGTATCGATGCTGACAGCGCTGCTTATATGGCGAATCGATCACGTATCTTCCCTACTCATGGCTGGTATTGCACTATCGGTCATCCCCACCCGGCAATGGCTGATGCCTGCGATCAACCGTGCCACTGATGCAGGACAGCGCACTCGATTCAAACTGCTGCACAGCCTTTCAGTGGGCATTGGGCTCACGCATATCATCGTGAATGGCTACGTGTTAGCTAGATTTGTCTAAACAACACCGGTCAGCTCTGCTCAGAAGCAAGACTCTCCTCATAGGGCTCGCCATTTTCATCTAGCAGCTGCTGGTCGTAGGCCGCCTGAAGGCCCGTTTCTTCTTCGCTTTCCGGTTGAAAGGTGGCCTCCTCGGTCCAGTAATCGATATGCCCAGGATAAATAGGCGACATCAGCGCAACGAATACCCCAACGACACAAAAAATAGAAAACGCATTCGCATAACCAAGTGTATCAACCAATGTACCAATAACAGGCGACCCCACTGCTTGGCCCAGCGCGCAAGCAATAAACGGCAACACAGGCCCCATGGAAAGACGCCCAGGTAAGAGGCGAATACCGGTCATTAAATACAAACCCGTCAAACTCATATAAGCCCCGCCAAACACCAAGGCAGAAAACATCGCTAAACCTAACTGGCTAGGACTAGCGGCGAGCAGCACCAAACTGGCAGAGAGCATCATTAACATGAGCGCTTGCGTGATCGGCGGATTATTTCTATCCGCTAAATCACTCACCACGGCCCCACCCAATCCAGCCAGACCAGCGGCAAACCACAGCCAGCCAGTTAAATGCCCCGACAAGCCGCCCAACGAGACCAGAAGATCCGGTGCAAATAGCCAATACGGTGCCGATACAAAGCCCATGGCAAATGCAAATAAAGCAAGACGAATTAGGCGCGACCACTGCTGCCGCGTAAGAGGCGGGGGAGGCGCAGCATTCGCAGGAACCACGCGTGACACAGAGGGAATAAACAGCCAAGCCGCCAACACACCGCAACCAGCTAGTACCGCAAACGCGATGTAAGTAACGCGCCATGCATCTGAGAGAAACACCACCGTAGGCACGGCCACCATAATGCCGATGCTCGTCCCAGCATTCATGATGGAGCTGACGCGCCCGTGCATGTTACGGCTGACCAACGCCTGCATAGCAGCCGTGAGGGCAGGCATCATTAAGCCTGTACAAATACCACACACGAAGACGCCACTACCCAGCATCAGCGCGCTGCTCGCCTGACTAATGAGGGCCAAACCAGCGGCCCCTATCAAACCCGACAGCATGGCCAAATACCGGGCGCCCAACCAATCAGCAGCAAGGGGTGCAACGAGCGTAGCCAGTACGAAACTGACAAACGGCAGCGCCCCGATAATGCCGATGACATTCGGCGTTATTGACAGCTCTGCACTCATAGACGGCACGAAAAGGCCAAATGCGAAGCGCGCCAGCCCGTAGCTAATCGCCACAAGCGCGGCCCCAAAAAAGGCAAAGCCTATGTTCGATAAGGTTTTCATACAGAGCACTCCACCGCCGCACTTTGCCTGAATGTAGATACCGAGGCCATCTTGCAAGTGCCGCTCGTGAAGAGCAATGCGTTAACGTCACCGTTTAATAAAAGCCATGCACAAATTGCTTTGCCAATTAAAAATTTAATCCTTGTTTAAAACGCAAAAAACCCCGCCATAAGCGAGGTTTTTAAAGCTGACCGGCTAAGCCGGCCGCTAACATTCAATCTATGTGATTAATCCATCACTTGAATGTTAGATGCCTGAAGGCCTTTTTGCCCTTGCGTGACATCAAAAGCAACCTTTTGACCATCTTGCAGGGATTTAAAGCCATCAGCCTTAATTTCGGAAAAGTGAGCAAACAGATCGTCGCCGCCCGCTTCAGGAGAGATAAAGCCGAAGCCTTTTGCGTCGTTAAACCACTTTACAGTACCAGTTGCCATGATCGAAATCCTCGATTTAGCGAAATAAATGCCGGGAAATACCCGAGTTACATTGGGTACAACAAGAAACTTTCACCAGGCTCAAACGCTAAATGCTTCGATACAACTGACAACGTGCAACTTGCTAACCAACGAAGGGCAGTCTGCGCTTCTGTCAGTATTACGTCAACCGTATCAGCAGAACAATTTTATAATCTGCTTTATCTCACTGTTTATGCTCTTTATCTTTCGATGCATCATGTCGAATATTGATGCGTTAACGCATCAAGGGCGGTATCGCCCCCTGCGGTCGCAATGCCAAGCACGTCATGCAGAGCGACCGCAGAGAGGGCGTACTATACCTGCGAAGCAGCGAGGGCTTGATCAATATCTGCAAGCAGATCCTCAATATGCTCAATCCCTATCGAGAGGCGAACCATATCCGGAGTAACGCCCGCTGCTTTGAGCTCCTGCTCGTTGAGCTGGCGGTGGGTAGTAGACGCGGGAATAGACGAGCAGCTCTTCGCATCGCCGATATTTACTAGGCGCAAAATCAGGGTCAATGCATCATAAAAACGCTCACTGGCAGCTTGCCCGCCTTTGATCCCAAAGCTCAAAATGCCTGATGCGTGTCCGTTCATGTAGTGTTGGGCAAGGGTATGGTCGGCATGACTTTCTAGGCCTGCATATTTCACCCATGTCACCAGTGGGTGGTTCTCTAAATGTGATGCAACCGCGTGCGCATTCGCGCAAATGCGCTCAATACGCAGCGATAAGGTTTCTAACCCCTGCAGCAAGTTCCAAGCCGCTTGTGCTGAAAGCGCCGCTCCCATATTGCGTAAAGGCACCACACGGGCACGAGCAATGAACGCCGCGTCGCCCACATCGCGTGTATAGCTGACGCCATGGTACGAAATATCAGGCTCATTGAGCAGCGGAAAGCGTTGGGCATTGTCAGCCCAGGGAAACTTACCCGAATCCACAATAACGCCGCCCACCGTGGTGCCATGGCCGCCTATATATTTGGTAGCAGAATGAACGACAATATCTGCGCCATGTTCAATCGGGCGACACAAAAACGGGGTGGCGGTGGTGTTATCCACAATCACAGGAACACCGTGTCGATGCGCGGCTTCGGCCAGCTTCTGGAGGTCCACCACACAGCCAGAAGGGTTGCCAATGCTTTCACAAAAAACGGCTTTGGTGCGATCGTCAATCAGCGCTTCAATACCGGCGATGTCGTCTTTGTCAGCAAACCGCACTTGAATACCTTGGCGTGGCAGCGTGTGGGCAAAAAGGTTGTAGGTGCCGCCATACAGCTCGCTAATTGAAACAATGTTATCGCCCGCTTCGGCAATTGTTTGGATGGCATAGGTAATCGCTGCCATGCCCGACGCCACGGCTAACCCCGCGATCCCTCCTTCAAGGGCCGCAACACGCTGCTCTAATACGGCACACGTGGGATTCATGATGCGCGAATAAATATTCCCCTCTACTTTAAGGTCAAATAAATCCGCCGCATGTTGCGCACTATCAAACGAAAAAGAGGTGGTTTGATGGATAGGTACCGCGACGGCGTGCTGGTTATCTGGCGCGTAACCATGGTGGAGAGCAATCGTTTCCGGCTTCATAGAGGTGGCTCGCTGTTAAATAAAGAATCCTTCTGATCCTAAACAAGCCCCCAGATGAAGGCCAACGTCGTTTAGTCTGACGAGCTCTTTTTGGCCGATGTGGCGCTGTCACCAACAGTCAATACACGCTTGATCAGCCACCGTTGCTTTGAAAGCAACAAACTCACCGGTTTAAGCACTCGTTCCTGCCCGCCAAGTCGCTTAGCGTTACCTATACCCATAACGACATATACAACGGCAAGGACAGGACATGCGTTCATCACCTTTTTTCACCCAGCAGCAAATGAACGATGCGGTGGCAGTGCGCCACCAAACTCAATCAGTGAGTACTCGCATCAATTTGGACTACGGAGTCGCATGGCAACTTAAAAAATGAATTTATCACGCGGCGAGAGCTGCCTGATGCCCTTTTAGACTTCATAGAGCTTTTTGTATCACAAACAATTATTGAACATGGCAGAAATACTGCAGGGGAATAGTTCTAATTAAGCCGTGAAACCAGCATTCATTAAGGATCCAGGGATATGCTAATTACCGCGTAATTTAGTGCCAAAAGCGGCGCGCTTACACATACCCAGTAGCAAGAAAAGACCAA
This sequence comes from Halomonas sp. SIMBA_159, assembly GCF_046536035.1. Lineage (NCBI taxonomy): Bacteria > Pseudomonadati > Pseudomonadota > Gammaproteobacteria > Oceanospirillales > Halomonadaceae > Halomonas > Halomonas sp. SIMBA_159. The sequence continues at coordinate 250,757 of NZ_JAWJBT010000001.1, read as the reverse complement.
AGATCATAATCGAATGGACATACGAGTCATGTAACGAAGATGCTGTGACCACGATTTGGTCACAGGATGGTCACAGCCAAAACAAAAGGGCTTACGCGTTAACGTAAGCCCTTGATATGTTTGGCGCGCCCGGCAGGAATTGAACCTGCGACCTTCGGCTTCGGAGGCCGGTTTAAGCCGCACAAGCATCGCCCTTCCCCACCGTCAAAAAACCAATAAACAATATTTAAAACAACAATTTAATTAACATTCTAATGCATTTCAAATCTTCTCTATCACACCCATTAACGCCATTCTGTGCCCTCCATTGTCAAAACGTTGGCACACACCGTGACTTTTCTGTGTCCTGTTTTCTACCAAATTTGACCTCTGGTCACCGCGCACTACGGACTCCTTTAATTGATTCGGCTACGCGTAGAACGCCAGCAGTACCTATGCAAAAAAACACAGCTCCATACGCGCCACCTGCCCTTATCGCCACCGTGCTAAACTGTCCTGTGTTTCATCGGTTCAGCATTGGAGGCCAGCATGCCAGCTGCTCATCGTCGTAAGCTGCCTATAGGCATTCAAACTTTTTCGGATATCCGAGAAGGCGGCTATTACTACGTCGACAAAACGCCGTTCATTGAAAAGCTGGCGAACCAAAACAAATACTATTTTCTCTCCCGCCCGCGTCGCTTTGGCAAAAGCCTGCTGCTAGATACCCTGGGCTGCCTATTTGAAGGCCGCGAAGCGCTATTTGACGGGTTATATATTCACGACAAGTGGGACTGGCAGCAGCGATACCCGGTGGTGCGTTTAAGCTTTGGCAATGGAGTGGCGGCTGACAGAGAGGACCTAGATGCGAACATTCGATATCAGTTGCAGCAGCAGCGTGCACGTCTGCAGATTACGTCGACGCCTCCTAAGCGTATTGCGGACGACTTTGCTAGCTTGATTGAGCAAGCGCATCGTGTTCACGGTCAACGCGTAGTAGTGCTGATCGACGAGTACGATAAACCCATCCTTGATAATATTCTCGATAGCGATAGGGCGCGCGAACTGCGCGAAGGTCTGAAAAACCTCTATAGCGTGCTGAAAGATGCCGACCCCCACCTGCACTTTGTACTGCTGACCGGCGTTTCCAAGTTCAGCAAAGTCAGCCTGTTTTCAGGGCTGAACAATCTGCGCGACATCACACTCTCATCAGACTATGCCGCTATCTGTGGCTATACCGACCACGATGTGGATACGGTGTTTGCGCCTGAACTGCCTGGGCTTGAGCGTGACGAGATTCGCCGCTGGTACAACGGCTATCGCTGGGGCGGGCAAGACGTGTCCAGCGTTTATAACCCGTTTGATGTATTGCTATTGTTAGAAGAGCGGAAATTCACCCCTTACTGGTTTGAAAGCGCTACCCCTACGTTTTTAGTAGAACTGCTAAAAAAACGCGGTGTGTTCACTCCTGCCTTGAGCCAATTGCAAACAGAAGCCGAATTGTTAGGCCGCTTTGATGTCGACCATATCGCCACCGAAGCGCTCTTGTTCCAAACGGGCTACCTTACCGCGCATGCTGTCGAGGAGCCGATGACCGGTTATTGGCTCTACACCTTGGGCTACCCCAACCTTGAGGTGGAAACCAGCCTTAACCAAGCGCTTTTACCTGTGCTGGGTGTGCAAACCCCTCCTCGGGAGCGACTTACGCTGTTCCGTAACTTGCAAGCGCACGACCTCCAAGGCCTGGAAACCCACCTCAAAGCGCTTTATGCCGGTTTGCCACACGACTGGTACCGCAACAATCCCATTGCCCAATACGAAGGCCATTACGCCAGCGTGTTTTACAGCCACTTCGCCGCGCTGGGTGTGAATGTGACGGTGGAAGACGCCAGCCACCACGGCAAAGTGGATATGAGCATCGACTTTAACGGGCATGTTTACCTGTTTGAATTCAAGGTGGTTGAACAACTGCCTAAAGGCAAAGCGATTGAGCAGATCAAAACCAAGGGCTATGCCGACAAGTACCGTGCTAGCGGCAAGCCTATTCACTTAGTAGGCGTAGAGTTTTCCAGCGCTCAACGGCAAATCGTAGCGTTTGACGTGGAGACGCTGTAGTACGCTGCTGTTCATCATAGTCCACTACTTAAGCTCGACGAAAAAACTGGGCACAAAGGCCAGCCTGTTAACAAAACGTCAATAGACGTATCTTAAGCTTGTCTCTTAGCGCTCCGTTTCCTGTACCTGAATCAGAACCATATATAGCTCTCTACTGACAGGATATTTTTTTGCAACACACTACAGCCATTTGCATTAAACCACCTAGATTGTAATTTGCGGCTCGATCGCATTATGTCACTGCATATTGGGTCCACTTAGCAGCTAGGCTGTCATTAAGGTCGAGCTCAATCTATTCTGCTCTTTTAAAAGATTTTACGACTTTTCCTTTTTATCTCTTTGCCTAGCAAAATAAATGAGACAACTAACAAAACAGCTAAAAAATATCGAAAACGCCAATATCATGAGAGCAGCGGTTAGCATATTAAATTTACCTCCCCAACATGTCGCACTACTATTAGCTATAGCACTAATAAACTGATGCATTGTGAGTAAGCATTTGCCAAGGAGCACGTATTCTTAAGCTACTTTTGTGCAAGCAACCTGTAAGGCTCCAATGATATTCATATTCAAAAAAACACATGCAGCACAGGCTTGCGCTGCATGTGTTGCTAAAAGCAACGATTTAATATTTCAAGCTTTCCAGCACCTTCAATTTAGAGCCATTTTCGCGCTCTGCATAGAGCGATAATTCGTCTGTCACCTGAGTTCCCAACGCTTCTTCAAATGCATCACGATTGGCGTTACCCACATAGGCTTCGCTATCTGTACCGCCCAGATTAGACTGGAAAATCCCCGCCGCGCTAACCGGCAGAAAATCTTCATAAGTGATCGGCTGCGCTTCCACTAAGCCCTGGGCGATTAACGTCTCCATATCGGCATTGCCAATATCGCCCGCGACCTGGCCTTTCTCGGTCAGATGATAGTGAAAATACGCTAACGCCTCACGGCGCATGGCCTCGTCGTTATCAGGAAACTTGGCGAATACGTTTTTCATCACCGCTTGGTGTGCGGCGTTATCTAACCCTGCGGTTTGCTTGCGGCCTTCAGTCAGCAGCTGGTCATAAAGCGCACGGCCTTTTGGTGTTAGCGCCACTCCGCGCTGCTCTATTTCACCAAAACGAGCGGTGTGGGTGCCTTGAGCGTCACCGGCAAAGCGGATGGATTCCTCTAACGCTTTAAAGCTGGTTTGGCGCAGCAAAATGGGACACTCACGACGCGGCGGCCCCTCAATGACGGCTTTAGGGTTCATGCCCATGTCCGGCATGCGGCGCTGTACGTCGTCGATATCCAGGGTGCGTGGTGTGAGGTGATTAATATGTGGCCCTTTAAAGCACACCACATCGGCAATCAGGCGGTGCTCATCGTGTAGAGCTTGGTACGTTTCCAGATCCACCGTGGCATCCTGATGCCAACGGAAGGTTTCCAGGGCTTCTTTTACGAACTGATCGGCCTCTTCGCTGGTTAGTCCACCTTGGGTTTCATGACGCTCAATAAGCGTGCGCACGCCTGGGGTAAAAATATCGCGCTGAGCCAGAATCTCTTCGGCACGCTGGCGCAGCGCCTCACTTTCAATCAACTCTAAACGCAGTAGCGAGGTAAAAATACGGAACGGGTTCATCGCCAGCGCGTCATCGTCGATGGGCCGGAAAGCGGTTGAGTGAACCGGCACGCCCGCTTCAGAAAGATCGTAATAACCCACTGGATACATGCCCATCACGGCAAACAAGCGGCGCAGCATAGAAAGCTCTGCAGCGGTTCCCACGCGAATCGCCCCGTGGCGCTCTACGCTCAAGCGGGCCAACTCACCCTGCGCTTCCAGGCGGCGGTGAAGTTCCGGCTGCTGGCTTAGGGTTTCTTGGTTAACGCGTTCGACGAGTTCCAGCAGCGTGCCGTACTGCGGCACTTCGGCCTGATACATGGCCGACATCGCTTTAGAGAAACGGTCGCGAACATCATTGGTTGAAAGAAGATTCGGTTTGGTCATTTCGTTGCTCTCTCTTGCCTATTGTTGGGATAACGATGAGGTGCCGACATCAATTGCGCCAATAGCGCCTGGAGCGGGTGCGGCAGGGTTTGCGCCGAGTAGCGCTTCACCTGGCTGCGGCAGGAGTAGCCGGTGGCGAGCAGCTTGCCTGCGTTCTCCTCTGCTTCGACCTGGGGCTGCCACGACTGGGCATAAATCGTTTTAGAGGTGGCGACGTTACGGGTCTCATGGCCGTAGGTGCCGGACATGCCGCAGCAGCCCGTGGTGGCCAGCTCTAACTGCAAACCAAACGCTGCAAATACCTGCTGCCACGCTTTTGGGCTGCCCGGCGCGTTGGTTTTTTCGGTGCAGTGGGAAAGCAGCTTAAAGCCTGGGTCTTTGAGCGTTAGCTGGCCGGGGGCGAGGGTGTTGACGCGGGTCGCTAACCACTCCTGCAGCATCAGTACGTTCGGCACTTGCTCAGGGCCCAGCGCTTTCACGTACTCCTGGCGGTAGGTCAGCGTCATGGCAGGGTCGATGCCTACCATGGGCACCTCGAACTCACTAAGCGCGCGAAGGCGTTTGGCCTGCTTTTCTGCCGTGCGCTCAAAGGCACCTAAAAAGCCCTGTACGTGCAGCGGCTTGCCGTTGGCGGAAAACGGCATGACAAACACGCGCAGGTTCAGCCGCGATAGCAGCTCTACCACATCCATCACCAGCTTGGCTTCAAAGTGGGTGGTGAAAGCGTCTTGCACAATCACTACGCTGTTGGCCCGCTGCTGCTCGGTGAGTAGCGCAAGCGATGTGGGCGTGGCTTCCGCAACGCCCCAGGCGCGCAGCTGTTTTTTCACGCTAGCGCGAGATAGCGCGGGGGAGTCGCTAATACCGAGCCCCTTCTGCATCAGCTGTTCTACCCAGCGCTGGCCAAGGGTGGCGTTGTATAGCGGGGCCATCTTGGTTAACGCAGGCAGCATAAATTCGGTGCCGCCAATCACGTAATCCCGCAGCGGGCGCAGATAGCGGCCGTGATACACCTCTAAAAACTGTGAGCGGAACTGCGGTACGTTGACTTTGATCGGACACTGGCCCGCGCAGGACTTACACGCCAAGCAGCCCGCCATGGCGTCGTAGACTTCATGGGAGTAGTCGTGGTGCTGCTGGCGGCTAACGGTGTTCATCACCCGCTTGGGGAAGCTTTTAATAAAGCCCCAGGTGCGCTCGGCTTTCTTTTTGCGCGACTCTTCCACCACGTCGATGCCCGCTTGCGACTGCAAGCGCAGCCATTCACGAATCAGGCTGGCGCGGCCTTTAGGGGAGTGGCGGCGGTCGCGGGTGGCCTTCCACGATGGGCACATGGGGTCGTCCACATCGTAGTTGTAGCAAGCGCCGTTGCCGTTGCAGTACACCGCTGCGTCATAGGCCTGCCAGGCCCGCTCGTCAATGGTGCGGTCTAGCTGGCCACGCATGGGCACGCCATCGACGGTGAGCAGTTCCGGGTCGCTCTCTTTGGCGATCAGCGCGGTGTTGTCAGAAGGCGAAGCAATCTTGCCTGGGTTGAGCTGATTGTGTGGGTCGAAGGCCGCTTTTATCTGCTGCAGGCAGGGGTAAAGCTCACCGAAGAACTTCGGCCCGTACTCGGAGCGCACGCCTTTGCCGTGTTCGCCCCACAGCAGCCCGCCGTACTTCTGGGTGAGCGCAGCGACTTCATCAGAAATCTCGCGAATCAGCGCTTCCTGGGCGGGGTCTTTCATATCCAGAGCCGGGCGCACGTGCAGCACCCCCGCATCCACATGGCCAAACATGCCGTAAGAGAGCTTGCGCGCATCCAACGCGGCGCGGAACTCGGTAATGAAGTCGGCCAAGTGTTCCGGCGGAACAGCGGTGTCCTCCACGAACGGCAGCGGACGCTTCTCCCCCTGAACGTTACCCAGCAGACCCACCGAGCGTTTGCGCATGGCATAGACTTTTTGGATCTGCGGGCGGCCTTCCGCCAGGGTGTAGCCTAGCCGCTCCACGGTGGCATCCTGGCTAAGGTGCTGGGTAAACGCTTTTACACGCGCTGCCAGCTGTTCGGGGTCATCGTCGTTGAACTCGATCAGGTTGATGCCCTGAATGGGCGTGCTGCCCGCCGGGAAAAATTCCGCCACGCTGTCCCAAACGAAGTCTTCCATCGCCAGTTGCAGCACGGTGTCGTCCACGGTTTCAATGGACGTTGGCTTCGCGCTGCTGGCCATCAACGCTTTGGCATCCCGCAAGGCATCCATAAAGCTCGGGTAGCGCACGTTGACCAGCGTGGAGTGCTGGGGGATCGGCAAGACGTTGAGCACGGCTTCGTTTAAAAAGCCCAGAGAGCCTTCCGAACCGCACAGCAGGCTATTCAGGTTAAGCTGGCCCTCTTCGCGCAGATGCGCCAGGTCGTAGCCGGTCAGGCAGCGGTTGAGCGGCGGGAACGTCGAATCAATCAGCTCCCGCTGTTGATCGATAATCGCAGCGGCGGTTTGGTGTACTTTACCCAGCACGCCTGCTTGAGCCAGCGCCTGCTGCTCCTCTTCCGCGCTGAGTGAGCGGCTGTGTAAATGCTGCCCGCCGAGCAGAATCGTATCCAGCTCTAACACGTGGTGGCGGGTTTTGCCGTACTGGCAGCTACCTTGCCCGCTGGCATCGGTGGAGATCATGCCGCCAATGGTGGCGCGATTGGATGTCGATAGCTCAGGGGCGAAAAACAGCCCATGGGGCTTTAGCGCGGCGTTTAGCTGGTCTTTGACCACGCCTGCCTGTACCCGCACCCGGCGGGCAGCCACATCGATCTCAAAAATTTGGTTCATGTGGCGGGAGACATCCACCACGATGCCATCGGTCAGCGACTGGCCGTTGGTGCCGGTGCCGCCGCCCCGCGGGGTGAGGACGATATCCCGATGAGGTAGCTCGGAGGCGAGCTTGGCAAGGCGCTCTAGGTCTTCGGCGTGTTTGGGAAATACCGCCGCCTGGGGCAGGCGCTGATAAATCGAGTTATCCGTCGCCAGCACGGTGCGGTTGGCGTAATCCGGCGCGATTTCGCCTTCAAACCCGCGGGCACGTAGGGCTTCGAGAAATTCAACATACTCACTTTGAACTGCCACTTCGCTGACCATTGCGATCATGCTTCGAGCTTCTCCAGCGCTTGCTCGATGAGCCCTAGCCCTTCTGCCATAACGTCTGTTTCAGTGGTCAATGGCGGTAATAAGCGTAAAACGTTACGCTTGCGACCACTGGGCATTAACAAAACGCCAGCATCACGTCCCGCGACCAACAAGTTAGCTAAGTGCTCTCCACCGGTGGCATTTTCGGTGTCTTCAAAGACGATACCGCGCATCGCGCCAACACCAGTCATGGCCCCTTGCATGGGAAAACGCTCGCTTGCTTTCCAGCGCTGGTAAGCACCCACAATCGCAGCTTCTTGGGCATTACCCCATTCGCTTAGCGCCTCGTCTTGCATGATATCCATCACTGCCAATGCAGCTGCACACGCAACCGCATTGCCTGAATAGGTGCCTCCCAACGCGCCTTTGGGTAAGGCATCCATTAACTCTTTACGCCCTACCAAAGCAGCCAGAGGAAGACCTGAGGCAATGCTTTTTCCTAACAGAATCAGGTCGGGCTCGATGCCGAGGTGACTGAAGCCAAAGCGTTTACCGGTTCGTCCGAAGCCTGATTGGATTTCGTCACAAATCAATAAAATACCGTGCTGATCGCAGATTGCCCGCAGCGCTTTAGCAAACTGGGGGCAAAGTAAGCGAAAACCGCCTTCCCCTTGAACAGGTTCAACGACGACACAAGCCACTTCACTGGGGGCAATCTCTACGTCAAATACACGCTCTAGGGCCGCCAATGACTGCTCGGCGGATATCCCACTATCCTGGCTAGGAAAAGGCAGGTGATAAACCGGGCCAGGGAGCGCGCCTAAACCGGCTTTGTAGGGCTTAACTTTCCCATTCAAATTGAGCGCAGCCAACGTGCGGCCATGGAAACCATCGTCAAATGCAATCACGCCCTGACGACCCGTGACACCACGGGCAACTTTCAATGCATTTTCTGTCGATTCCGCACCACTGTTTGTCAGCATGCACCCCAGCGGATAAGAAACCGGCACAAAATGGTCAAGACGTTCTGCGACAGAAAAATAACCACGATGAGGCAAGGCGTTAAAAGCCGAATGCATGAGTGTTTCGACCTGGGCCTTGACAGCTTCTACAACCGCTGGGTGGCTGTGCCCTAGGTTAAGTACACCAATACCGCCAATAAAATCGATATAACGCTGCCCTGCCTCATCCCATACCTCTGCATTACGCCCTTTAGTAATACAAATCGGATGAAGGATGCCTAATGCACTGCTGACGTAGGGAAGATCCATCGTCGTAAACACTCCTGAAATTGACGTGTGTTCCCTTATAAAACAGCTTCATATAGCAGATCACAAACGAAAAAAAACGCCTAATGCATGCCAAGTAGGAATGAACAGACAATTGATGCTTGAGTTATAAGCAAAGACAGTAGCATTCCAAAGCACTCACTTGTCGCCAGCAACTATTTCACAAAGATGACTAATAGATGGATGCGCTATGTTGATAACGCTGATAGAACAGCATGGTTATCGGGTACATAAGGGAATTATGAAAAACATAATTCATGAGAAAATGGAATGCGTATGCAACTTAATTTCTTTTGTCTGTAGGGCTTCATGCGTGAACAATAGTCGCTTACCGTTTCGCGACATTGTTTCTGATCGGAACCCCAGTCGGCCGGGCTGCGAAAACATGCTAAGCATAATTTTATTACAAATATTTTAATTAGCAGGAGTAAATATGAAGAATTTCCCCTCTAAAGCACTGTGTGGTGTTGGCGCTACTCTTTTATTAGCGGGCTGTGGTGGCGAGAGTAAACCTAATATCGCTATTGGGCCCCCTGCCAGTACCACTCAAAGCGTTTCTCAACTACTTTTTGATGCCTACGGTATTGGTAGCGATAAGTACAATACCTATCAAGAAGGGTTTGGTGCTGCACTCGACGGTGTGCAAGATGGCAACATCGATATTTCTATCGGTATTCTTGGTTTACCTTCTGGCAGCATCGAGAACTTACAAGCCTCGAGCGGCGATGCGCGCCTAATTAGTTTAAGCGATGACGCTATTGACCATATTGAAGAGAACAGTGCCTATAAACGCTTTACGATTCCCGCTAATAGCTATGCTTTTCAAAGTGAAGATGTAAACACTATTACGGCTTATGCCATTTTAGTTGGTAACACAAATACTATTGATGAAGACCTAGGTTATGAACTAGCGCGTTTAATGCATGAACATGCTGAAGAAAACACGCACTCCCAATCTGCGTTCATTACCCTTGAAAATGCACTCAATGGTTCAGAAGGTCTACCCATTCACCCCGGTGCTAAAAAATATTACGAAGAGCAAGGCCTCACCGTAAATAACCCGGTTGCGGAGCTTGGCGAAACTGAAGCCAAAGAAGAGTTTATTTTAGGTACCGGTAGCCAAGGCGGCACTTACTACCCTCTAGGCGGTGAGATGGCCACCATTTGGAACCGTTACCTGGAAAACTATAACTTCACCAATATTGAAACTGGCGCTTCAATCGAAAACCTGGTCAGCATTCGTGATAACGGCATGGATCTCGGGATGACCGTACACGCACCGGCACAAGATGCCGTTGCCGGACGCGGAGAGTTCGAAAGTGGCGCGATTGATAACGTTGCCTTTATCGGACACATTTACCCTGAAGTCATTCAGATTGTGACCCGTGAACGCTCCAATATTGACAGCCTAAGTGATCTAACCGATTGATGTTCCCCTTTCGCCGCTGGCTAAGCCAGCGGCGTTATATGTATGAGGTTTAATCGTGGATAAAAAAAAACTCCTGACGAAGCGGCGCTTTTAGAAAAGTATGATCGTGAGTCACAAGTACGTTCTGCACTACAGCTAGGCAAATGGGGTTGGCTGATCACCCTCATGGGTGTATCACTGACGTGCTTTCATCTCTATACCGCTTATTTTGGTACGCTACCGTCACAGCAGCAAGGTGCCGTCCACTTAGGGCTTGCCTTGGGGATGATCTTTATCTTATTCCCTGCAACGCGCGGTGCGGGCAGGCGTAATTGCGTGCCGTGGTACGACGTAATACTCGCCTTCGTAGCCACCTTTGCCGCCTACTATAAAATCCTATTTTATGAAGAAGTCCTGCGTGCAAGGGTTACGGGCTATTCAGCCGTTGACCTAACGATTGCCGCACTCGGCGTACTGTTTGTACTAGAAGCAACTCGCCGTACTGTTGGTATGCCAATTGTTGTCATGGCTACGTTGGCAATTCTCTATGCGCTGTTTGGCAACTTGATCCCTAGCCCTTTGCTTTCTCATCCGGGCTTCTCTCTTGAGCAGGTGTCTCCCTACTTATGGTTTAGGGAAAGCGGCGTTTTTGGTACGCCCCTGCAAATATCGGCGCGCTTTATCTTCTTGTTCTTGTTTTTCGGCGTTGTTCTGATGCATACCGGCGTCGGCCGATTCTTTAATGACTTAGCCTTTGCGTTAACCGGGCGCTTTACGGGTGGGGCTGGCAAAGCTGCCGTTATAGCAAGCTCGCTTCAGGGTATGATTTCGGGAAGCTCTATCGGCAACACCGTGGCTTCTGGCTCTTTCACCATTCCTATGATGAAAAATGCCCGCTTCAAGCCCGAGGTAGCAGGAGCCGTCGAAGCGTCAGCCTCTACCGGTGGGCAGATCATGCCGCCCTTAATGGGTGCTGCGGCTTTTATCATGGTGGAGTACGTGGGCGTCTCTTACCGCGAAATCATGTTTTCGGCGCTGATTCCCGCCATTCTCTATTTTGCGGGTATTTTTATCGGGGTGCATTTCGAAGCCAAACGTCATCGCATTCTCGGCCTTCCTAAAGATCAATTGCCCAGCAAGCGTAAGCTGATACTGTCAAAAGGCTACATGTTGCTGCCTTTACTCGTCATTATTACGACTATTAGCGTTGGCTTTACCGCTCAACGGGCAGCGCTACTGGGTATCGCATGTGCGTTTGCTGTCAGTTTGGCTCGCAAAGAAACACGCCCTTCGTTAAAAGATATATTGGTTATTTTTGAAAAAGGGGCGCGCGTGGCACTGCCAGTGATCGCAGCGGTCGCTTGCGCAGGCATTATCGCTGGCGTGGTAGGCATGACAGGAATGGGGTCAAAATTTGCTGCTGGCATTATTAGCTTAGCTGACGGCGTTTTGATACTTGCGCTGTTGTTCACAATGATTGCCTGTATTGTCTTGGGCATGGGGTTACCCACAACAGCCAACTATGTGGTCACTGCCACGATTGCCGCACCAGCGCTTATTAATGAGTTCGGCCTTCCGCCAATGGCAGTGCATTTATTTGTCTTTTATTTCGGCATCATCGCCGATATTACACCTCCCGTGTGTCTAGCTGCATTTGCGGGGGCGGGCATTGCGCAAGCCAACCCCATGAAGACCGGCTTTACAGCCGTTAAATTGGCGATTGGTGCATTTATTATTCCTTATGCCTTCATTTATAATCCTGTGCTGGTATTAGTCGAACCTACGCTGCTAGGTCTTTTAAGCGCGTTGTTCTTTTCACTCGTAGGGATTATGGGCGTCAGCAGCGCGCTACTCGGTTATTTTGTGCGAGATTCATTCTTCTTGGAGCGTCTGGTATTGTTAGTTGCAGGACTTGCCATGGTGGTACCCGAGCTTCTAACCAGCGGCTTAGGCTTGCTTGCCATGGTGACAGTGGGCTGGCTTCAGTCGCGCCGACCTGATAAATCCCAGGAGGCTGCAACGCTCGCCCAATGAGCCATTATAAAAGCCTAGCTTCCCCCCGGCGCTTAGTCGCCGGGGCGGCTTTCAGGTCATCAGGAGCGCCAGGTTTGGCATCACGCAATCTTCCTTCTACGGCGGCTATGCAATGCTTTGAAGCAGCCGCACGCCATATGAGTTTTACTCGCGCAGCAGACGAGCTAAACCTCACCCAAAGTGCTGTCAGCAAACAAGTCGCGCACCTCGAAGCCACCTTGCAACACAAGCTATTTCGTCGCGTGCGACGTAGCCTGCTGCTAACCCCAGAAGGGGCCATTTTTTTAAGTGACGTACGCAAAGTGCTCACTCAAATTGAGATGTCGACGCAAGCGATCATGACCTACAGCGGTAATAGCGAGGTTCTTAAAATCGCCACCTTACCTAGCTTCGGTAGCCGCTGGTTGGCCAATAAGTTGCCCACCTTTTTAGCCGCCAATCCAGGCATTAGTTTGGAGTTTCATGACCGCGTAAAAGATTTCGATCTTGAGCAGCAAGATATCGATATTGCTCTGTTTTATGGGCATGGCAGTTGGCCAAGCCTTGCTTGTCATAAGCTTATTGATGAGGATATGGTCGCGGTTGCCTCCCCTGAATTACTCGCTCGGCACCCCATCCAGTCAGTGGATGACTTAACACAACTACCGCTACTTCACCTCTCGACACGCCCTGACGCATGGCACCATTGGTTTGCAAACCAAGAGATCATCACTGACCGTAGCTATCATGGCACCCGCTTCGAGACCTTTCCTATGCTGGTGCGAACGGCAATGGCAGGCGGTGGGGTCGCCCTGGTTCCTCACTTTACCGTCGATGAAGAGCTGGAAGGTGGCCGACTGGCAGTCGCTTGGCCATATCGGTTGCTTAGTGAGAGTGCTTATTATCTTGTTTACCCTGAACACTTGGGGGAACTCGCCAAAGTGCGACGCTTTGTAGAGCATGTTACCCAGCTTAGTGTTTGATACTGGCACAATACTAAGCACTGCTATGTTTAGCTAAACAACTAGCCATTGCTTTGTGCCAAACAACTACTTCATTCCCCCCATTAAAAGCTTAACGCGATTAATATTTTTATACGCTTGATCTTTATAAAAGCATTGAGAAACTATCGGGCAGAAGCACAAACGAAGAGAACATCTTCTTACTTCACACTTCAAGCACACAGGGGCTATGAATCTCAACACGATGACTGAACGCTACCAGGTGCATCTGTGTGAAGACTGCTTCTTCCGCACCCTGGCTTACTTTAAGCAGAAACGTGGTGTGCAAAACTTATTCAGTGAAGAGTGTGATACTGAAGTGAAGGCAAGCGAACGTGGGATGATCGCTACAACGTCGCATCACGGTAGCTCAATCAATTGGAAGCAACAGGCCTCGATGGATGGATTGATAAGCCTCGCAGGTCTCACGCCTGTTTTGGACGAGAGCGATCATCAAAGATTGCAGGAACTCACCGCCGAACAGCCTTACCAGACTCGGTCCTTGCAGGCTAGTTTTAAAGAAGAGACGGGGAAGAACGTCAGCATGGTGGCCCTTCGCCGAGCGTTGAACAAAATGTCTTTAGACTCAAGCCTATCCGACACTCACTGCACTGCGTGACGAGACGGTTTTCCGAAACATCCAAGGCCTCATCAATTCACTCCAGCGGCAGTACCAGGGTGAGCACGAGTTCTATTATTTTGACGACTCAGGGTTTTCACAATCTTCATCGGTACCCTATATATGGGGCCACATTGGGCAGCCTTGCAATGTAACCGCCTACTCACGCAGCTGCTAGCTGAACGTATGAGGGTTTCTCGACCGTGCAGGGAAATTGATCGAAGGATACGCACATCTCTATGGAATCTCCATAGAGATGTCAAAGGTGAAAACTGCTGAGTCACAACTTCATTTTACGCTGCTGATCGATCATATTGGCGGTTGTGGAGTTCACACGACCTTATTTCTACCTTACCTTATTGCCAGCAAGCAGGTGATGTAAGCAACACCACTGATTAGCCTCATCGCCTCAATCGGCGGCGAGTAAATAAAGTAGCTTTTGTGCGAACAGCACAGGCGCCTCCACCGATGGCACATGGCCAACACCTTCAAAAACCTCCAGCGACGCGCCATCGAGTTCTGCCGCCAGGGCTTCTAGCGTCGCGGGCGGGGTGGCCATATCCTCACTGCCACCAAATAGCTGCACTTTGACTTTCTTAGAAGCTAGTTTTCCGGTGAACGTATCGCGGCCCAGCATTTCACACAGCTGGGCGTAGGACTCATCGTCGCCACGGCCCATCTGGGTGCACCAGCCCGTTTTCAGCGCCAGGCTTGCCTCAAACGCTTTTGGTGCAAACCAGCGCGGCACAATCTCTTCAGACATCGCCGCCAGGCCTTCCTGGCGCACGCGGCCTGCGCGGGTGTTCCATTGATCCGGGTTGCCGATCACTGCGCCAGTGTTGGTCAGCGTAGCGGAGAGCAGGCGGTCGCTATGCTCTGCAATCAACTGCTGACCGACGACACCGCCAATGGACGTACCGGCAAAGTGAAAGCGCTCAGCGCCCGCCAGTTCTGCCAATGCCAGAGCCTCAGCGGCTAAATCAGCGGGCGTGATCTGCTCGCCGCTAACCGCCTGGCTAGCGCCGTGGCCGGGAAGATCCCAGGTCAGTACTCGATAGCGAGACAGAAGCAGGGGGATAACGTCGTCCCATACCGCCTGACTCATGCCCAGCGGATGGGCCAGCACGATAAGTGGGTTCACTTCCGCGCCGAGCAGTCGGTAGGCCACGCTGCGACCGTTGATGGTATGAAAAGCCATGTCTGCCTCCGTTAAACCCGTTCGATCAGCGTAGCGATACCCTGCCCTACGCCAACGCACATGGTACACAGCGCGTAGCGCTTACCGCTGTTGTGCAGCTCATGAGCGGCGGTCAACAATAGGCGGGCACCGGACATGCCCAGCGGGTGCCCCAGGGCAATCGCGCCGCCGTTCGGGTTAACGCGCGGGTCATCGTCAGCCAAGCCAAGGTCGCGCATACACGCTAACGCCTGGGCGGCGAACGCTTCGTTAAACTCAAATACATCAATATCATCCATGGCGATACCAGTGCGCTTGAGTAGTTTCTGCACTGCCGGTACCGGCCCATAGCCCATGATGCGCGGCTCAACGCCAGCCGTGGCCATGCCGATGATTTTCGCCATTGGCTTCAGGCCGTGCTGTTTGACGGCTGATTCGCTGGCCACCAGCATGGCGGCTGCGCCGTCGTTGACACCAGAAGCATTGCCTGCGGTTACACTGCCGCCCTCACGGAAAGGCGTCGGTAGGCCAGCGAGCTTCTCAAGCGTGGTTTCCCGCAGGTGCTCGTCCTGGTCAAAAATCAATGGCTCCTGCTTGCGACGAGGGATTTCAATGGCGGTGATCTCTTGGGCGAAGCGCCCCGCCTTTTGAGCGGCAGCGGCTTTCTGCTGGGAGCGCAGGGCAAAGGCGTCCTGATCTTTACGAGAGATAGCGAACTGCTCGGCGACGTTTTCTGCCGTTTCCGGCATGGAATCAATGCCGTAGATTTTCTTCATCAGCGGGTTGACCAAGCGCCAGCCAATGGTGGTGTCTTCGATTTTTTGAGTGCGATCGAAGGCACTATAGGCCTTGCCCATCACGTAGGGCGCACGGGACATGGACTCCACACCGCCTGCCAGCGCTAGCTCCATCTCACCAGCTTTAATGGCGCGAAAGGCCGTGCCAACGGCGTCCATACCTGAGCCGCACAGACGGTTCATGGTGGTGCCGGGCACCGAGGTAGGAATCCCCGCTAGCAATGACGACATACGAGCCACGTTGCGGTTATCTTCACCGGCCTGGTTAGCGCAACCCATGAACACTTCTTCAATAGCGGCTGGGTCAAGATCTGGCGCTTCGGCTAATACGGCTTTAAAAATCGACGCGGCGAAATCATCAGGGCGCACGCTAGCCAAAGTGCCGCCAAAGCGGCCTACGGCCGTGCGGCGGGGATGGCAGAGATAGACATTATTCATGCTCATAACAACTCCTTATTCGCCCGCGTGGGCCCGTTCAGTGCGGGCTTTGAGCTCGCGTAAAATCGTCAGCTCTTTTTCGCTGGGCTCGGGCGTGCTCTCAAGCTGCTCGGCAAAGCGGATTTCCCAGCCAGTGGCGTCAATCACCTCATCGCGGGTTACTCCGGGATGCAGCGATACCACCACTAGCTCTTTGGTCTCGGCATCAGGCTTCATGACACATAGATCAGTAATCACCTGGGTGGGGCCTTTGCCGATATTAGGTACGTTATCGCGGCCTTTACCGTCGCGGCCAAAACCGAGTGTGGTGACGAAGTCGACGTCTTTCACAAACGCCCGCTTGGAGTGCTTTAGGGTGATAAACACTTCGCCCGCGTTGGTGGCGATTTCAGGCGCCCCGCCGCCGCCTGGCAGGCGCACCTTGGGCGCTTTGTAATCGCCGATGAGCGTGGTATTCAGGTTAGCAAAGCGGTCGATTTGCGCGGTGCCTAAAAATCCCACGTCCACTTTGCCGCCCTGCAGCCAGTAGCGGAACATTTCCGGAACTGCAACGGTGGTCAATGCTGATTCGCACAGTTCACCATCGCCAATGGAGAGCGGCAGAATATCGGGTTTGGTTTGCAGCGTGCCGGACTCATAAATCAGCACCACATCAGGAGCGTGCGTCAGCCGCGCCAGGTTGGCAGCTTCCGAGGGCAGGCCGATGCCCACAAAGCAGGTCATGCCGTTTTCCAGCGCCCGCGCCGCGGTGACCGACATCATTTCAGAAGAGGTATATTCAAGGCTCATTAGTTATTCTCCTCTTTACTGTAAACGTTCTCATCGAGCCACAGAGTAAAGGTATCGCGGTCGCGTGCGATGGCATCCCACTCTTTATAGAAACGGTTGCTGCGACCGTAATAGCCGTGGGTGTAAGACGGCAGCGCGCCTTTCTCGGCCACCGCGACGGCGCTGATGGCCCAGCTGGGAATCACGCAGGCATTGGGGGTAGCCCCTAGGTCATCAACAATCTCTTCCACTGTGACGATGCTGTGCTTGGCGGCGAGCACTGCCTCTTTCTGTACGCCGACAATGCCTTCTACCAGCACGTTGCCCTGGCGATCCGCTCGCTGGGCGTGAATGATCGAAACATCCGGGCGCACCGACGGTACGGCCGCTAGGCGCTCCCCAGTAAAAGGGCACTCAATGAATTTGATTTGATCGTTGACACTGGGCAGTTCGCTGCCGATGTAGCCACGAAAAACAGCCAGTGGTAACCCCGCAGCACCCGCTTCAAAGGCACAGGCCATGGCTGCGTGGCTATGCTCAAGAATCTCGATTTTGCGCGGCCAGCCTTTCTCAACCGCATCGCGCAGGCGGTGCAGCGAACCCACTCCAGGGTTACCGCCCCAGGAGAAAATCACCTTTTTAGCGCAGCCCGCGCCAATCATCTGATCGTAGATGATATCGGGGGTCATGCGGATCAACGTCAGGTCGCGCTTTTTCTGACGGATCACTTCGTGACCGGCGGCAAACGGAATCAGGTGGGTAAAGCCTTCCATGGTCACGGTGGCGCCGTCTTGGACGTAGCGCGCTACCGCATCATGCAAGCTGAGAAACTCGGCCATAATGGATGCCTCTTAGCGTATCGTTGTCTGCTTATGGATAACTTGTTCGCGAAACGAACATAGATTCTCTATACGAACAACTTACTGTCGAATGCATACCGGGTCAAATTGCTGTTGAGCTAATATCTGCAAAGACGGGTCAATACATCAACTTATAGAAATCAAAAACCCATTGAATAACAATATGTTATTTATAAACACACCATACACAGGCACACTTTGCCTGCGTTTTCCTACTACCAAGGTATATAAGGAAGGGGCACATGCAACAAGCATCGATAGCCCAAAAGCACAATTGTTCGGTATTCGAACATTATGCTAAATTAACACATGACCATGTATGCACTGGATGAGAGCACAATAATGGAAGACTTGCCCCAGGTAGAAACGCTTAAACCTGATGACCGTGACTTCGTAACAGCACTTGCTAGTGGCTTGGAAGTCATCATGGCCTTCGATGATTCCCATTCAAAAATGACGTTGAGCGAAGTCGCTGCACGCACGGGTATGAATCGAGCGAAAGCACGCCGATTCTTGCTAACGCTGAACGCATTAGGCTATGTGCGTAAACATCAGCGTTACTTTGAACTCGCCCCTAGAGTGCTTCAACTAGGATACGCATACCTTTCAGCAAATAATTACCGCAGCGTCATACAACAATATCTGGAAGATATTACAACTCAAAGTGGCGAGTCATCTTCACTTGGCGTGTTGGATGGAGACGATGTCATTTATGTGGCACGCTCTGCGGCACCACATCGCTTAATGGCGATTACTTTATCAGTAGGTACGCGCCTCCCAGCAGCGCATACATCTATGGGTCGCGTACTGTTATCGCAATTAACTGAATCAGAGCTAAATGCCTATTTGGAACGCATTTCATTGAAGCGATATACCGATAAAACCATCAATGATAAAGAGGAGCTAAAGAGGTGCATTGTTGAGGTACGCCAACAAGGTTATTCGATAGTTGATCAAGAGTTAGACTCTGGACTGCGATCAGTTGCCGTTCCTGTATTTGACATCCATGACAAGCTAATAGGCGCTATCAATATCAGCACCAACGCCGCACGCGTTGATATGGAAATGCTGTTAAATATTTATAAGCCCTTATTACAGGATAAAGCCCAACTTATCCGTCAAACGGTTAATACCTAGCTGTAGGGTCTCGGATGATCAAATGAGCTATAGGAGTTATCCTCTGCTGGCAGCCAGAGAGCTTCTACAGACATTCATTCGGGAGCAGGTTCATGGACATCAAGCTGCATAAGCAGGCGACCACGACACCGAAGATCCGCGCCGAGATCCAGGCAGCGCCTTCCAGCATCACGGATAGCGAGCTGGCACGCCAGTATGGCGTTTCACCCGCGACCATACGGCGCTGGCGGTACCGCGATGATGTCCATGACCGACCGCACACGCGTCACAACCTGCTGGCCACCCTCACGTCCGAGCAGGAGGAGGTGCTGATCGCCGCTCGCGAATTCCTGCGCCACTGCTAAATTTTGCTTTCGATTTCCGGTAGGAACTCGAACAGATCGCCTACCAGGCCGTAGTCGGCGACCTGGAAAATCGGCGCTTCGTCGTCCTTGTTGATCGCGACGATCACCTTAGAGTCCTTCATGCCCGCCAGATGCTGGATGGCACCGGAGATGCCCACGGCGATATACAGATCCGGCGCGACGATTTTACCCGTTTGGCCGACCTGCATATCGTTGGGGACAAAGCCTGCGTCAACGGCCGCCCGCGAAGCCCCAATCGCCGCACCTAGCTTGTCGGCAATGCCGTCAAGCAGCTTGAAGTTATCACCGTTGCCCATGCCGCGGCCACCAGAGATGACCACCTTGGCGCCGCCAAGCTCCGGGCGGTCCGACTCGGCAAGCTCCTGCTTGACGAAACTGGACTGGGCGTTGTCAACCACGGTATCAACAGCTTCAATGGTGGCGCTGCCACCATCGCCCACGGCATCAAAGCCGGTAGTACGCACGGTGATGACTTTTAGCACGTCGTTGCTCTTGACGGTCGCAATGGCGTTGCCGGCGTAAATCGGGCGCTTGAAGGTGTCAGCGCTATCCACGGCAAGCACATCGGAAAGCTGGCTGACATCTTTCAAGGCCGCCAGACGCGGCAGCACGTTTTTGCCGGTGGTGGAGGCGCTAGCGAGCACGTGGGTGTAGCCATCGGCCAGTTCGACCAGCAGCGCGCCCATGGGCTCGGCCAGCTGGTGGGCGTAAACGACGTTATCCGCGACACGTACCTTGCTTACGCCGTCGAGTTTGGCGGCTGCCTCAGCCGCGGCTTGAACGCCTTCACCGGCAACAAGAACGTCAATATCGCCGCCGATCTGTTGTGCGGCCGCAATCACGTAAGCCGTCGCACCGGCCAGCTGGCCTTCATGCAGGTCGGCAAGTACCAAAATGCTCATAAAATCAGCTCCTTTCAAAGCGCTTATCTCAAAGAACTTGTCTCAAAGTATGGGTTGTAAATAGCCGACCTTAAAGAACCTTGGCTTCGTTTTTCAGTTTGTCGGTCAGCTCGTCTACCGAGGCGACTTTGACGCCGCCCTTGCGCTCGGCGGGCGACTCTACTTTGAGCAGACTGACCTTGGAAGCGACCTCGACGCCGAAGTCGGCGGGGGTTTTCACATCCAGTGGCTTTTTCTTGGCCTTCATGATGTCGGGCAGCTTGGCGTAGCGCGGCTCGTTGAGGCGCAGGTCGGTAGTGACAATCGCGGGCAGCGTCAGCGCGATGGTTTGCAGACCGCCGTCGATTTCCCGTGTGACGTTGACTTTGTCACCATCGACCGCAACTTCCGAGGCAAAGGTGCCCTGGGGCAGGCCAGTCAGCGCGGCGAGCATTTGGCCGGTCTGGTTGTTGTCGGTATCGATGGCCTGCTTGCCCAAGACTACCAGCCCTGGCTGCTCCTCTTCGACCACTTTGGCCAGTAGCTTAGCCACGGCCAGGGATTCTGCGCGCTCGTCAGTCTCAATATGAATGGCGCGATCCGCACCCAGCGCCAGCGCGGTGCGCAGCTGTTCCTGGGCCGCTTTGGGACCGACCGTCACGGCAACCACTTCCGTAGCAACGCCCTTCTCTTTCAAGCGCACCGCTTCTTCCACGGCAATCTCGCAGAAGGGGTTCATGGCCATTTTGACGTTGGTAAGGTCGACATCAGAATAATCCGCTTTGACACGAATTTTGACGTTGTAGTCGATGACGCGCTTCACCGCGACAAGTACTTTCATGAAAAATCCTTAGTGATATACATAAAAAGTGGATTAACCGACGACGCCGTCACTTTTAAATTGCGATAGTTGCTCTGGTGAAAGGCCAAGGTATTCAGTAAGCACATCATTCGTATCCTGCCCTAGCAGTGGTGCCGGCCTTTTATACTCTACTGGCGTATCAGAAAGATTAATTGGGCTCCCAACCATCTCGAAATCAGGATTCATGGGGTGGGGGATGTTGACTAACATGCCACGAGCATCCACTTGAGGCTCCGCCAATGCATCGGCAATGTTATTGATTAGCCCGACAGGCACTTTGACCTTACTTATCCTCTTCACCCAAGCGTCCGCTGTGTCGCGCTTGAAATGGTCCGATAGAATCTGAGTAATTACCGCTCTGTTCCTGACGCGATCTTCATTCTTTGAAAACCGGGGATCCACTGACAATTCGGGCAGTTCTATCGCATTGCACAATGCGGCAAACTGAGAGTCGTTGCCACAGGCGATAATGAAATCCTTATCACTTGCATGGAACGAGTTGTAGGGCACGATATTGGCATGCGCATTACCGTAGCGGCCAGGTGATATGCCCGTACTTAGGTAGCTTTGGCTCTGATTACCCAATGCAGCCAGCTGTACATCCAGTAATGCCATATCGCAATGCTGACCACGCCCTGTTTTTTCACGAGCCAGTAGCGCTGCCTGTATAGCAATAACCGAATACAGGCCCGTCATCACATCGGTGACAGCCACGCCTACTTTCTGCGGGCCGCCACCCTGAACATCATCACGCTCACCAGTGATGCTCATCAACCCGCCCATACCCTGAATAATAAAATCATAGCCAGGCTCCTGCGCACGGGGCCCCGTCTGACCAAACCCCGTAATGGAACAATAGACCAATCTCGGATTAAGGCTTGAAAGTGAGTCGTAATCCAGCCCGTATTTCTTTAAGGAGCCAGCTTTGAAATTCTCTAACAGCACGTCGCTCTCGGCAGCGAGCGCACGTACAATTTCCTGACCTTTTTCGGTAGCAATATCGACAGCTACCGAGCGTTTATTGCGATTGGAGGACTGATAGTATGAGGTTTCCTGAGTATTTTTACCGTCAGCATTCTTCATGTAGGGGGGGCCCCAGGCACGAGTGTCATCCCCTCGCCCAATGCGCTCCACCTTGACAACATCAGCACCAAGATCCGCTAGCACTTGGCTGCACCAGGGACCCGCCAACACCCGGCTCAAGTCCAGTACACGAACTCCCGTTAGCGCTCCCATAGCACCCCTCTCTTTTGAACCAACATAATTCCTCTCCAACATCACCGAGCACCCGATGAGGGATGCAACAGAGATATACCAAGCATGGCACGACGGCGCAGCCAAGGGCTTGGCCGATACCGTGGGTCTCCCGTCAATGCGTGGATACGCGTGAGTATGCCAAGTAACCGTTTCGGTTCTAGGGCATCTCCCCACGCCAGCGGGCCTTGGGGATAGTTGAGCCCGAGCCTGACGGCATTATCGATATCGGCAGGCGTGGCAATCTCACGCTGGGCAATATCGCAGGCCAGGTTCACCACTGCGGCAAGCACCCGCTGAGAGACAAATCCCACGCTGTCACGGATCACCGTTACGTAGGTACCGTCTGAAGCAAATAACGCATGCGCTACGTCGCGCATTTCATGCCGGGTGACCGGCGTCACCATCAGCGTACGATGACGCTCAAGGCCCATGAGCGCATCAAGACAGACAGTGCGCTCTGGATCGGTACCGAAGTACGCACTCGCACTCACTGCATCATCACCAAAGGGCAGCAATATGCAGAGCGCTTCCTCCGAGGGTGAAGCCGTTTGCTCGACTCGCCCGCCAAGCGACGCTAACAATGATGCCACGTGCGTATGCAGGCCGGTGTCATCGCATCCCACCCAGATGGGCGGTAGGTCAGCGATGTCAGGCATGGGCTGAGGTGTCGACGCTTCGACTTTTTGTCCTTTTTCATAGCGATAAAAGCCAACACCCGTCTTGCGGCCCAAGCGGTTACCTTTCAACATCTGACGGGATATATAAGACGGACGGTAACGCGGATCGTGATAGAACTGCGTGAAGATCGCCTCCATCGCAGGATGGGACACATCCAGGCCGGTGAGATCAAAAAGCTCAAGCGGCCCCATCCGGAACCCAGCCTCTTCGCGAAGAATCCGGTCGATATCCTCAATAGGCGCTACTCGCTCCTCAAGAATTTTCAAACCTTCTGTGCTGTAAGCACGTCCCGCGTGGTTGACGATGAAGCCAGGGGTGTCTTGGGCACGCACGCCAGTATGGCCGAGTCGGGTTGCCAGCTTAAGCAACGTGTCGACGACAGCTTCATTAGTATCGATGCCCCCGACCACCTCAATCACCTTCATCAACGGCACGGGATTGAAGAAGTGGAAACCGGCCACTCGATCACGACAATTCAAGTCAGCGGCAATTGATGTGACCGAGAGTGAAGAAGTGTTAGTCGCCAGAATGCACTCTCGGTCAACAATTGCTTCCAGATCAGCGAATAGCGCTTGCTTGATTCCCAGATCCTCAACAATTGCCTCGATCACCACGTCGCAATCTGCCAAAGCCGGCAAAGATTCGACGACAGAAAGATGAGATAACGCTACCTCAGCCGATTGCCGAGTTATTTTGCCCTTCCTCACTAGTTTATCGAACGTTGCCTTTAGGCCATCACGAGCCTTGTGGGCTGCCCCTTGATTCTTGTCAAACAGAACAACATTCAGGCCAGACTGGGCAGCAATTTGGGCGATCCCCGCCCCCATCACGCCGGCTCCGACAATGCCTAGCCGGTTCACGTCTCTCGCCATTACGACGCTCCTCGATAGTTCGGTTTGCGCTTCTCGACAAAAGCAGCGGCCCCTTCCTTCTGGTCCGCCGTGTCAAAAAGCATCTGGAAAGCTTTCCGTTCAAGAACCAAGGCACTCTGCAAAGGCAAATCTTCGCCCGTGAGGACTGTGTCCTTAATGTGCTCTAGTGCCAGTGCTGGCAAACGAGCAATTTCTTTAGCCAGTGTCTTTGCGCGTTCCAACGTTTGATCGTCGGCCACCACCTCGCTTACCAAACCCATGCCAAACGCCTCGGGGGCCGGTACCATGCAGCCGGTCATCAGCATACGCATGGCCTTAAATTTGCCGACGGCTCGAACCAATCGTTGCGTCCCACCAGCGCCGGGCATCAAGCCAAGCTTAACCTCTGGCTGTCCAAATTGAGCCGACTCCCCAGCGACGATGATGTCGCAGTGCATGGCAAGCTCGCAGCCACCTCCTAGCGCGAAGCCGTTGACCGCCGCTATGACGGGCTTAGGGCAGTGCGCAATCGGCTCCCAAAAGCGCTCATTGTGTCGTAAATACATTTCGGTCGGAGAGGCAGTGGCAAACTCCTTCACGTCAGCACCGGCTACAAATACCTGCTCACCTCCCGTCAGCACGATGGCTCTAACTTCGTCATCTTGGCTTAAAGATAAAAACATCTCGGCAAGCTGACACCGAACAGCACCGTTGAGGGCATTCTTGGCATCTGGGCGATCGATTCGAACCACCGCCACTCCATCATCAAGCGAAGCAAGATAGACCTCGGCGGGCGACTGTTTGTCCGTCATATAAACCTCGTCATTATGTCCGCACTGCAGACATTTGTTTTGCTAATGAGGTTATTTTTACACAGCTCATCGAACAACTGTCAATTAGGCCAAAACATCCTTACTATAAAAATCTTATTAATCAAATATTTATACTGAAAAAGTTTTTTTATATCTTGCATAAGACATTAAAACCTAAAGTCCGCACTGCGGACTTTTAGTCTGCATACTTGACATATCTTCATCGGTAAACGCAAAATCGATTCAATAAGCAAGCCACGAGTGGAGCATAACTCGGTGAAGACAACAGACAGTCAGGGTGACTATCAGATCGTGGTGGACCCGATGAACACAGCAGGCGAGCAGGAGGAGGACCGGCAGTTTGTGACGGCGCTGGCCAGAGGGCTTGAGCTATTACGCTGCTTTACGCCCAGCGAAAGCGCCCTTAGCAATCTTGACCTAGCGAAGAAGTCGGGTTTGCCGCGCCCTACCGTCAGCAGGCTTACCCACACGCTAGCTCGACTGGGCTATCTGCGCCCTTTGCAACGTGGGAAATACCAGTTGGATGTGGGCGTCATGTCCTTTGGCTATTCGATGATATCCAACCTACCAGTTCGCGCGATTGCCCAACCCTTGATGGTAAACCTTGCTAACGAGGTGGGTGCAACGGTGGCTATGTCTGCACGTGACCGACTAGACATGGTTTATCTCGACGTGGTCCAGAGTGCTCTTCGCTCTACCATCCGTCGTCAGATCGGTACACGCCTGCCCATCCACCAGAGTTCGGCGGGGCGCGCATGTCTCGCTGCCATGCCCACTCAAGAGTCTGATGTGATGATGAATCACCTACGGGACTTGAACCCTACAGAGTGGCCAGCCATTCGAAGATCATTGGAGCGTGCTTTTCGAGACTACGCTGATCACGGGTACTGCCTATCGATTGGTGAATGGCAACGCAAGGTTAATGCCGTTGCGGTGCCCCTCCATCATCCTCAGCTTGGAGTTCTCGCGTTCAATTGTGGTGGCCCCGAATTTCAGATATCACGTGAAAAGCTGGAAGAGTCTATCGGGCCGCAGCTAGTGCAACTGGTCAACGATATAAAGACCCAAATCTCATAAGCCACACCACATTTTCCGACGTACAAATTCATATCAAGAGGCACGCACATGATTCGTGATCAGGAAACGATGCAGCTCCTGCTCGACTCCATCCGTAATTTTGTTCAAGAAGAGCTGATTCCACGTGAGGAAGAAGTCGCTGAAAGCGATGAAATCCCCGAGGACATCGTTTCACAAATGCGCGATATGGGGCTCTTCGGCCTCACCATCCCCGAGGAGTACGGTGGACTTGGGGTGACCATGGAAGAAGAAGTCAATATCGCGTTCGAGCTTGGACGGACATCTCCCGCCTTCCGCTCTTTCATTGGCACTAACAACGGTATTGGCTCAATCGGCATCCTGGTCGACGGCACCGATGAGCAGAAGGCCAACTACCTCCCCCAGCTAGCCAGCGGCGATATCATAAGTTCCTTCTGTCTAACCGAGCCTGACTCAGGTTCGGATGCGGCCTCACTGCGCACAACGGCGGTGAAGGATGGCGATGACTACTTGATCAACGGCACCAAGCGCTACATCACGAATGCACCACATGCTGGCATCTTCACCGTCATGGCACGTACGAATGTCGAGATCAAGGGTGCCAAGGGCATCAGTGCATTCATCGTAGAAGCCGATACCCCCGGCATTACTATCGGTAAGCGCGATAAGAAGATGGGCCAAAAAGGCGCTCATACTGCGGATGTTATCTTCGACAATGTGCGGGTACCGACCAACGCACTGATTGGTAAGCAAGAAGGAGTGGGGTTCAAGACCGCCATGAAGGTTCTGGACAAGGGTCGCCTGCACATTGCCGCCATTGCGGTCGGCGCCGCTGAGCGAATCCTAGAGGACTCTCTACGCTTCGCCATGGAACGCAAACAATTTGGCACCCCCATCGCCGAGTTCCAGCTGATCCAAGGCATGCTGGCCGATTCCAAAGCCGAGATTTATGCTGCCCGCTGCATGGTGCTCGATGCCGCTCGCCAGCGCGATGATGGCCACAACGTCAGTACCGAGGCCTCTTGCGCCAAGATGTTCGCAACGGAAATGTGTAGCCGTGTGGCCGACCGCGGTGTGCAGATTCATGGCGGCGCTGGCTATATCAGCGACTATGCCGTTGAGCGGTTTTACCGTGATGTGCGCCTGTTCCGGCTCTATGAGGGGACGACTCAAATTCAGCAGGTGATCATTTCGCGTAACATGATCCGCAACGCCCAATAATAAGCACACACAGCGCTCCCTACTCGTGCCAAGGTCCCTTGCCGATCCGCTAAGCTATTTGGCAAGGACTTGCGCACAAGCCGGAGCTTGAAACCAGCGAAGTACTTGACCCCCTCAGCTTGCTAATCGAAAGAGGACGGCGGCCATCATCAACGATGTCGCAAGAAATGCGCCATTCCAACGCAGGCCGATCTGTCCCGCCGTCATCCCTGTAAAACGTGACATGATCATCATCGCGGCCGTGAACGGCGACGACACCATCGTCAACGACCAGCCCGACAGCATCGCAGCCGCCAGCAGCGGCAACGACACGTTTTCCAGCCCCACTTGGGCCACCATACTGGTCAAGAAGGTCACACTGATAATCGGATTAACGCCGACCTGGGCAAGAATAACGATCAGCATGAGCACGACTGCCGGCAACCAGTTGCCAAGGGCAACAAGCAAGGAGGCCACCCCGCCCAGTTGGGCAGGATCAAGCAGCGCCACGCTGAGATAGCCGAGATAGGCCCCCGAGCCCAGCGCCACGACTTCATTACCAATGCCACCCAACACCTCAGGCAAGCGACGGGCTAGCATGACAGTAGCCGGCCCAACGCCCGCATAGCTAATGCCACGACACTGCCAAGCCAGCCAAATCCAGGCTCCCAAAGGGACACCAATCACAACCGCCTGAGGCAACCGTAGCGAAAGCACCGTTGCAAGCGCAAAAACCAGCATCACTAACGCAAGCAGCATCAAGCTAAAAGCTGCCAGCGGCATCAGTGAGGGCCGTGCGACTAGCGCTACCCGCGCTCTTGGGGGAGGCCCTGCAACGTGATCACAGGCCCAGCCCAACAGAAATAGAATGATGGCCGACAACAATACGTAGGGAAAGAGCTCACCCCAGGTCAGCGTTTCCATATTAGCCAAAACGACCGCGACACCGATACCTAGAGGAGAAACCAGCGGCGCCAGAGTGAAACCGCGCAAGGTTGCCAGAAGCATGCGTCGGCGACGCACCTCTTGCAGCCACACTCTCCCCTGAGCTGAGCCAAGAGTGTTGGACTTGTCGATCATCGACATGAACAAGTTCAACACACCGAAGTTGAGCACGATTCCGAAAAGGGTGGAGCCCAATGAAAGGATCGGATAACGCCAGGTGGGTGGCTGCAACAGCAGGCTATGACCGCAGCGACGGATGAGTTTTGAACGGTAAGCTGGCAGGCGAAGCACCGCAAGTGCCGTCATGAACGCCGCCAGGAATACAAAGCCACCTGCCGCCTCATGGAGCACAGCCCAAGGTGAAGGAAGCCTCCATAGAGCAAAGAACGAAGCTACGACACAGGCCAAAGCTAACATGCGCGCCATCAAGCTGAAACGCGGCCAGCCTAGCATTAGAAAGCCCGTCAACATAAGTTGAGCCAAGCTTTCGGCCCACGTTACACCACTCAATAAATGCACTACAGCCAGCACTGCCACACCAGCGAGCAAACGGCTAGACCAGACGTTTGCAACTGATTCATGTCTGCCGAGATGCATGGTTATCCCCACCTCCCTGATATAAATCGAGCCGACCCCCACCAAGAAGTCGGCTCGATTTACTTGAGCCTTAAGCCCACCCTGCGGGCTTAAGGAAAGTCGTCATTTATAGCAAGGCCCGCAGCGTCAAGTGCCCGCCTCTGACTCATTGGCACTTTGTTTCGCTTTGTGTCGTGAAGACATAAAGCGATAAATGGCCAGCAATATAGAGCCTACTGTTAGGGCAATGAAGAACCAGGTGATCGGGCCACGTACGAAAATCGACAGGTCGTTAGAACCGATCAGCAGTGATCGTCGCAAGTTGTCCTCGAACATCGGCCCCAAAATGAAACCAATTAGGAAAGGGGCAGCCGGAATGCCCGTACGATTAAACACATAGCCCATAAGCCCAAACGCCAACATTAACCAGACATCGAATGTGTCGTTATTGACCGCATAAGCACCGTATATGCAGAACATCAATACGATAGGAAACAGAATCGACTTGGGGATATCCGCGATCAGGGAGAAGTAGCGGATTGCTGCACTACCCACGAACAATAGGATCACTGAACTGAGCATGATACCTAGGAAGAGGGCATAGATAAGCGACAGATTTTCCTGGAACAGGAGTGGACCCGGGGTCAATCCATGTACCATGAAGGCGCCCAAGATAATGGCGGTGATCACATCACCAGGGATACCTAACGACAATAATGGGATCAGTGTGGCCCCTGCTACACCATTGTTACCCGCCTCAGAAGCAGCTACACCTTCTATCTCCCCTTTGCCAAAGCGTTCTGGGTGAGGCGAACGACGCTTGGCATCACTATAAGAAATAAAGGCAGCAGCAGTAGCACCGGTGCCCGGAATAGCACCAATAATCACACCGATCAAGCTGCCGCGCACGATGCTTTTAAGGCTGCGTTTAAGCTCAACGAAAGACACACCGGCACCGCTAGCCTTCGCCCGGATATGAGGCACCACCTTTTTACGATAAAACTCCATGATCTCTGGTATTGCAAAAAGGCCGATTAACAGAGGAATGAACGAAATGCTGTCCATCAAGTTGTAATTGCCAAAGGTCAGCCGCTGTGAACCAAACACAGAATCCAGCCCGACCAGTGAAAGCAAGATGCCTAGAAACGCCGCAATCAGACCCTTGATCATTGATCCACTGGCCAAGGATATAATGATGGTCAATGAAAAGCAGATCAGCCAGAAGAACTCCGGCGCGCCGAAATTAAGGGCGATTTTCGCCAAATAAGCGGCGAAAAAGATCAGTGCAATGTTAGATATAAAATCAGCGATTACCGATGAGTAGAGCGCCATCTTTAGCGCCTTCTTTGCCTCGCCCTGCTGAGCTAGCGGATAACCATCTAGTAATGTACAAGCCGACGCAGGCGATCCAGGTGTACGGATTAAGATCGCCGTAATAGAACCACCATACATACCGCCCTTGTAAATACCTACCAACAACAGTATGGCCGCAACCGGCTCCATTGAAAAAGTAAACGGTAGCGCCAACGCCACTGCCATCGTGGCAGTGAGGCCCGGGATGGAGCCAACGGTCACGCCAATAATCACACCTATAGCTATTGCCACGAAATTCTCTGTGGCCAGAAATAGCTGCAGTACTTCTGTAATATTATCCATAAGTCACCAGATCTTGAGAGATGGCCGCTGGGTCAGAACGGCAACATCGGCAGCGGTACGTTCATGACCTCGGTAAACAGTAGCGTGATGCCTACAGGGAAGACGATGGCTAGACCGTAGACCCATAAAGTACGCACTGGATGAGCAATGAACAGTATAAAGGTGGCGAGGATCCCGCTAATTATCGCTCCCAACATCTCGAACAAACCTGCGTAGACAACCAGGGCCACGACCATCAGGACAAAGCGTAACCACGCACCACGCTCGAAGCGGCGCCCACTATCCTCAGCATCATCAGCAACTAATACACCCTGGACGATCATTAGCAGAGAAAACACCAACAGCAGCCAGCCAACGATGGTCGGCAGCCAACGCGGTGACATCATCGGATTCTGCATGATAGGCGGCTGGCCAATGTAGTTGGGAATTAGGTAGAACAGTAGAAGCAGGGCAAAGCCCAGCAATATAACCCCAGCGACCACATCCCACGAATCTTTGATCAGCGTGCCACTAGTAGAGTGCGACTTCGTCATCGGGGGTTCCCTCTCGACGTAAAAAGCTCCGGAAGTAAACCAACTGAGGCGAGGGTGTAACCCTCGCCTCATCATGCAGTGTATTCAACAATGAATTATTCTTGGCGAATACCCGCTTCAGCCGCTACTTCATCCCAGCGGGCCACTTCCTCAGCGATGAACGCTTTGAACTCGTCACCAGCAACCGCGCCCGGCTCGGCGCCCAACTGATCAACGAAGCTAGTAAACTCTTCACGCTTCATTACTTCCTGCAGTGCTTCTTGCATGACCGTCATGGCTTCTTCTGGAAAGGACTCATGAGCAATCAGACCAAACCAAGCGGTAGTGGTGAACTGATCAAGGTTATATTCACCGATTTCTTCTAGGGTCGGCACGTCGGGCAAGTACTCGGAGCGCTCAGCGGAAGTAACCGCCAGCGCTTTCAGATCACCAGACTGAATATGCGAGAAAACAGTGGGCATGTTCTCGAAAGAGACGTCGACATCTCCGCCCAATAGCGCAGGTAGGGCTGCACCACTACCAGCGAAAGGCACTGCCGTCATATTGGTACCGGTCAGAGTCTTGAAAAGCTCACCTGACATATGTATAGAACTTCCCACACCACTGTGGCTAAAGGTCATATTCTGCTCTTTAGCTGCCTCGACAAACTCCAATACGTTGTTATAGGTGCTATCAGCCGGAACCACCATGACGTTGGGAATGTCGATCAAGTTCTGAATGAACACAAAATCTTCGACAGGATCATAGGTAAGATTGGGGTAAATGGCAGCACCGATGGCGTGACCTGGTGAAGCCATCATAATTGTATGGTCAACGTCTCGACCGCCGCGAGCCAAACGACCAGTAGCCACCGTAGAGCCGGCACCAGGTCGGTTCTCCACCACAACGTTTGCATTGAGTTCTTCCTGTAGCAGGTTAGCGACACGACGTGATAGCACATCGGTGGTACCACCCGGCGCATAAGGAACTATAAGACGCACGTCGTCAGTGGGCCAGTCTTGAGCCTGGGCAGTAGACACCGAAAGGGAAAGTGCAGCAACACCGCAGGTGGCTAATGCTAGGACATTGAGTAGCTTGTTCATAATTACCCCTGATCTAATAATTGTTTACTATGCGTACATTTATTCGCAATACGTTCACAGGTTACTTGGAAAGAGCGAAAGCCAGGTATCCAACTTTAGTTTTACATCGTAAATTTTTTATTTGGGCAATAACTAATACACTGGAGCTAGTTCGCTACACTCACTCTCTGGAAGAGAGTTTTTAAGCTAAAATTTTAATTAATTCATAAACGCTTTTTAGTGATTAGCGCCTATACAGTTGCCACTGGAGTAACCGGTGAGCCAATCGCACCTGGCAAGCGCAAAGGTGGAGCCGTCAGTAAGAAACGATTACGCCCTCGACTATGTAGCCAATCTGCCAAGTCTTTCAGGTACCAGAGTTCGGCCAGGGGCAAACCTAGCTTGAATAGGCAATGGAGATGCAGCGGAAGTTTAGAGCAACAGTCAGGTTCCAGTTCGCGATCAAGGTTCTCCACCGCGTAGTTATCAGCACAGATCGCCGCGATACCACTCGAGGTAATCCACTCAAGTAGCGCCGGATCACTGCCATCCAGTACTGCCCCAGTGTTTTTTAGAACGTCCGGCTGGGGAGTTCCCTTCATGTCTAGCAATGCTTCGGCAAACCCTGTGCGCAATACCAGCATATCACCTTGCTCCAACACTACGCTCTGCTGTTCCAGCGCCTCAAGCAGATCTCTGTACCCTATCAACGTTCTTCCCGAACCGAAGGCTCGCACCAGGTCCACTAAAACACCCCGGCCCTGCATGCCATGCGCGGCCAGTGTCTCAATGCCAAGGCGTCTAGCATAGGAATCGTGACGCTGGGAAGGCTCTGCGCTTAAATCCAGCACATCTTGCGCCGCCATGTAGCCATTGTAATAGCGCCGCTCAGGCGAGCCATCGTCATCACCATCAAAAAGAGCTCCCACATGGGCCAAGGAGTCCCACTGAGTGGAATACTGTAACGATAGCTGGACTTGGTCGTCACTGATGATGTCGTTCAGCTTGGGGTTATGAGTGGAGAGGGGAAAGTTGATGTACTGGTCTTCATCAAGCGCCGTCGGGGTCAATTTCGGTGGTGAACGGCGAGGATTGAGTACTTTCCCACCGGGGATATCCAAGGGCAGAGATAAGCAGAACGTTACGCCCTCCTGGACTTCCCGGACGCCTTTGAGGACCTGCTCTGTCCCGATCAAGTTGACACGCCCCAAT
Source organism: Halomonas sp. SIMBA_159 (assembly GCF_046536035.1). Classification (NCBI taxonomy): domain Bacteria; kingdom Pseudomonadati; phylum Pseudomonadota; class Gammaproteobacteria; order Oceanospirillales; family Halomonadaceae; genus Halomonas; species Halomonas sp. SIMBA_159. The sequence continues at coordinate 218,108 of NZ_JAWJBT010000001.1, read as the reverse complement.
TGATCATTGGGCCCGAAATCTCCCCAATTGCTGCCTTCGGGACGTTTCTTCCAGCGCGGCTGATTCATGGTTCATCTCCATGTGAGTCTTGTGCAGCGAGTTCAATGATGCGCTTCAGTTTGCTCCGCTCATGCGCCTGGTGACGCGCAAGCGACTCGTCGCTCCAGCGGTAAAATCCTCGCCCTACCTTGGCACCTAGACGCCCCTTGGCTACATACTCTTCAAGAAGCGCTGCAGGCTGCTGACTTGCATCGAGATCTGGATAGAGATATCGAGCAATATGCAGATGTGTGTCCAGCCCGTTGAGATCGCGCTGGCACAAGGGGCCATTCAAAGCCAGCCGCACACCGATGGAGTACTGCACGATGTCATCCAGCGCTTCAGCCTCTACCACGCCTTTCTCCAGCAGGGAGAGACATTCACGCATGACCGCATGCTGGATCCGATTGGCAACGAAACCGGGCACGCAAGTCTTCAACACCGCTGGCCGTTTTCCCAACTGCGTCAGCCAACCGCAAGCCTTTTCCACTGTCTCAGCCTCTGTGTGGCTACCGGGAACGACTTCCACAGTCGGCACAATGTCCGCGGGGTTAAAGAAGTGAGTCCCCACGAAGCGTTGCGGAACGCGCATGATACTGCCTATTTCGTCGATCGGTATCCCCGACGTATTAGTCATGATGATGGTGGCGTCATTCACGCTGGCCTCGATTTGCGCCACGACCTTCTGTTTGACCTCGACATTTTCGGTCACGCTCTCAATGACGAAATCGGGGACCTCCGTCATCTTCAAATCCGTAGCGAAGCAAGTCGTCGCCGCATGGGTTGCTAAACGCTGACGGCTGGTCTCCAACACTTGCGGATTGGTATCCACAACGGTGACCTTGACACCATTCACCGCCATCAACTTAGCCAGTGTGGTGCCCATGGTGCCAGCACCCACCACGACTGCTCGCAAAGCTTTTTCTTGCATCAGCTCTCTCCCCTAGCCTGGAATGGCGACTTATCTCAAACGGCATAGACAAATGTCGCATTGAATAAAATGATTCGCAGGTTAAATATAATCTCACATTACGAACTTGTGTTCGCTATACGCACACAATAAACCATGACCAACATACCTACAATAAGAGGCCGCTTTCTATGAATGCGCTGGCTAATTTCTTCACTAGGCTCGTTAACCGGTACATGCCTGACCCTCTGGTCATCGCTATCCTCCTGACCGTACTCACTATGCTCCTGGCAGTGCTAGTTCAAGGCACTAGCCCACTGAATGCGGTGCGTTACTGGGGCGATGGCTTCTGGGATCTGCTGGCCTTCAGCATGCAGATGACGGTCATCCTTCTGGCAGGCTATATCCTCGCCAAGACGCCTTTGGTGGATGGTGCTCTCAACCGCCTCGCCGCACGCGTCAAAACACCGTTCATGGCGATTGTCGTCGCCACCCTGGTGGGCGGCATTGGCAGCTGGCTGAATTGGGGGTTCGGCTTGGTAATAGGCGGTATCGTGGCTCAGAAGCTGGCACTCAACGTAAAAGGCTTACACTACCCCCTTGTGATCGCCGCGGCGTACTCGGGTTTCGCCCTTTATGGCATCGGCCTGTCAGGCAGTGTCCCGCTGCTAATCGCCACTGAGGGGCATTTTCTTCAAGATGCCATCGGCCTGATCCCATTAAGCGAAACGATTTTCTCGCCCATCCTCTTAATCACCAGTGCTCTGATTCTGCTCACCTTGCCTTTCTTCAATGCTTGGCTGCACCCCAAGCTGGACAAGGATATCGTTGAAATCGACCCCAGCACTGTCGCAAAGCCTACTGCAGCGCCCTTACCCGGCGACGTGAAAGTCACCATTGCAGAGCGCTTGAATCGTAGCCGGGTGGTAGGTATCGGCATTGGCTTGCTGGGCATGCTGTATATAGCGCTGTACACAGTCGACGGAGGCTCGCTGAACCTCAACACTGTCAACTTCGCCTTTCTGTTCCTGGGGATACTCCTTTTTGCATCACCAGCCAACTACTTGGCCGCACTGGCTGACGGGATCCGCATCGTCTCGGGTATTATCGTGCAGTACCCTTTCTACGCGGGGATCATGGGAATTCTGGTGAGCTCAGGCCTGGTGGTTTCGTTTGCGAATATCTTCGTTGATATCTCCAGTGCCCAAACTTTGCCTATTTGGTCATTCATCAGCGGTGCCATCATCAACCTGCTGGCACCATCCGGCGGCGGTCAATGGGCAGTCCAGGGGCCGGTCATGGTGCAAGCCGCCACTGAAATCGGCGCTTCCCAAGCGGCCACCGCGCTCGCCGTGCAGATTGGCGACCAGTGGAGCAACATGATCCAGCCGTTTTGGATCCTTCCGGTGCTGGCCATTTCCGGTTTGAAGTTGCGCGATGTGATGGGCTATATGGTGTTGATCCTGATCTACCTGGGAATCATCTACGGCAGCGCCATGCTTATTTGGGGCTACCTCAGCGCTTAAACACGTTTACTAACTGAGGTTTGCAAATGCCTTTTTTGATAGAGACCTTCGACAAGCCCGATCTCCAGACCTTGCGCCTGGAGGTACGTCAACAACATCTAGAATATCTGGATGCCAACGTGGATATTCTGCTGGCCTGCGGGGCCAAGCTCTCCGATGACGGTGAAACGGCATCAGGCGGCATCTACCTGCTCGACCTGGACAGTCGAGAGGAAGCTGAGCGTTTTATTGAGGGCGACCCATTCCACCAAGCGGCACTATTCGACGAGGTCAAGATCGTGCGTTGGCGGCAGGCCTACCTGAACCGAAAGAACACCCTTTAGGGCAGGCACAATCTTATCGCGACAATACAATGGAGAAATACGATGTTGTTTCATGTAGAAATGGTAGTAAAGCTCCCGCCCGACATGCCGGCCGATCAAGTGGCTGACATCAAAGCAAGAGAGAAAGCCTACTCACAAGAGCTACAACGACAGGGTAAATGGCGCCATCTATGGCGAGTCGCCGGCAGTTACGCCAACGTCAGCATCTTCGACGTCAATGACAACGACGAACTGCAAGAAGTCATCAGCGGCTTACCCTTGTTCCCCTACATGGATATCCAAGTAAAACCGCTATGCCGCCATCCCTCCTCAATACGTGAGGACAACACATAACTAAGCCCCATCGCCTCGCTGAACTGTCGGCGAGGCTGACTTTCCTACCAACTTCATACTCAATCACCGTGCCTATGCCGAGGAACTCTAATGAGTCAAGACGCCGCTCAAAGCCAAGCAAATCAAATCCACTGCGCTGTGGTGACTGGCGGGGCGAGAAACATCGGCCAGGCGATCGCCTTGCGTTTACAGAAAGATGGTTATCGCGTGGTTGTGGTGGATATCGTCGAACCCGAAGCCCAATCACTGCAAGCGGATTCCCACCAAGTCGACCTTTCTGATGCCGATGCGACTCGCCGTGTTATGTTGGATATTTCCGAGCGTTTTCAGGTGACACGACTGATCAACAATGTCGGCATTGTTGCCCCGGCACTGATTGAAGAAGCACAGCTTGAAGACTTCGACAAATTGATGCACCTGAATGTGCGTTCGGCACTGATCTGCACACAGTCGTTGTTGCCTAATATGAAGGCGAACGGCAAGGGGCGCATCGTTCTGAATACCAGCCGAGTGGTACTTGGAAAAGAGGCGCGCACCATCTATAGCGCCACTAAAGGAGCGCTACAATCTATGGCCAGAACATGGGCCCTAGAACTCGCTGAACACGGTATTACAGTTAATTGCGTTGCTCCTGGGCCTATTGCCACAAGCGCTTTCTGGCAAAACAATCCACCCGATTCTGAGCGTGCCCGACGCATAGTCGAAAATATTCCGTTAAAACGCATGGGCCAGCCTGAGGATGTAGCCCAGGCAGTAAGCTTCTTCTGCGACGAACATAGTGGATTTATCACTGGTCAGACGCTTTTCGTCTGTGGCGGTGTCACGGTGGGTTAAGTGTAAGGCGCCTGGACTCTGATCTATAGACACCCCTTCAGCTGTAATGTGATGTGCTACAGAGTGTTTAATCCCGGACTGTGCAAGCCCATACCAGATTGATGCGCCCTTAAATGGGGTATGCAAATGGAAAATGCGTCATAACAAGGCGCATGTTCGAATTTACAAGTGCGTTGCTTACACCTACCCCGCCTTTTTTGCACTATCGCGGTGCAAAAAAGGCGGGGTAGGTGCATCATCCAATCCAAACATGGAAATAGCCTCCCCTAGCTCATTGCCGATTTCGACAGTTTGCTGAACGAGTTGCGCCTTCTGTTGGGCGACACTGTCTATCTCAAATGCCGCGTTCCTCGCCTTATATGGCGACGTGGAGACATAGAGCCTCTCTTGCTTAGTTATGATTTTTCATTTCTTTAAACATTTCAAACGCTCTCAATGGAGTCTACACGGAGACGTTTAAATTGACGCCAACTATATAAAGAGGGGCCTAACAACATACTCCCGCAGACAACAACCCCTTCAATCAACTTACATAGCCAATTTACCCATGGAGTCTCTATCAACAAATAAGCAATTGAAGACAATTGCCCATGAAAACACATTAAACTTAATAAGCGAAGCTTCTCCATGGCACATTCACGCATAAATTTTTCATATACAAAGGGTTGCGCCGATTAAAAAACATGGTAATCATATAGTAAGGAAAGGCTAAAAGGGATGCCTTAAGAGAGTTAACGACGTTACACAACGTAAATAAACCAGGTGGCTTAATGCTCAAAGAGTGTGGTTCAAGGAGGGTCTCACTGTCGCGTGTCGAGGTAAGCCGATATTTATCGCCCCAGGTACGCCGCCTGCTGTTGGCTCGCCCCCCTTTTTTGGAGGAAATCCAGGACATGACTGATGAGGCGCTAAAGGCCTATCTCATGCAGCACCCGCCGGTGGTTTACGAAGCGAAGAGAAGCGCGCATGGCGATCCGCTATTTTGTCTTGCCAACCTGAACGCCCTGTATATAGCGAAAAACCGTTTTCGCGACAGTGAAAAGGTGCGCGTCACACTGGTAGAAGCACCGCCCAGTCAACAAACAAATGCGGTTGCTCTGTTTTTCGCGTTATCTGCGGAAGCGTGCCATGCACTCTCTCCCAATGAGGCAGGGCATTACGTAGCTGCTCTATGGAATGAGCTCATGTCTGATCAACCAGCATTATTAATGGATGTGTCCGAACGCTTCAGCAATAAGACCTCTTTCTGTGATGCTTTTGGCCTTAATCGACGGCTGTATTAGAGGCGACTACCTTCATGGATGAAACCACTAAGCATAAGGCACTTTTAGAAGAAGTCCTTCAGCCGCGTAACGACTATTTGGGGATAGAAGCGATAAAGCCACTGCTAGTCCAGACAATTGAACACTTAGCTAGCATTGGCGATGACGCTTGGGATCTATCAGCACTCTCCGCACTGGCAACCGCCATTAATAAAAACACGCTGAATTTAACTTCACAAACTGGGAGTGGTGAAAAAGGGATTCATAGCACAAACCCTATCCATGGCGCTTTGTTTAAGCTTGCTAGCTCAAAGTTAGCGACAGAAAAGCTGGTCGAACGACTCTCGCTACTCGCTCACATCATTAACGTGGCGTTTAAATGGCGCCTGGATATGCGAGCGGCCCAGAACAACCCAGCGTTTACGGAAGAGGACGAAAAGCGCCTCACACCGACTACCTACCGCCAAAATTTGGAGTCAGCTTGCAAGGTAGTAAGGCGCATTGAAGCAGATGGGATAAACCTCCTCACCCCTTTAGACCGGCCTACTATCAAAATCAGCATATGCTGCGATGCGTATCACGTGGACGAGTATAGCCAGCAAAAAGATAAATATATTAAGGAATTAGGCCGTTTTTTAGCCTATGGACTGAATAGGCGGCAGCCGCGACGCGGGTACCAAGAAAAAACAGAGCATAATGCACAAAAAAGACCCAGCGCTCAGCGTCAGCGGCTTTTCGATGATGACCCGGACGAACACTGGGAAGCAACAGCTGCTTCAGTCTTAACACTCGGCCCAGATATCAATGAAGACACCGAAAGTACGCTGCGTACCGCTGGTTTATCCATCACCGAAGAGCGCTCATCTACTGAGCTTATTCAAAGCAATAAGCCTGTTAAAACAGAAAAGGGCGACTCCTCTTTACAGGCGGTATTTCGTGCCCGCAGCCAGCAGGCCTTTCAAGATAAAGCGGCGCAGCTGCTGCCAGGGCGGTGGGAGCAGCTGAGTGCGTTTGATCTTTATCAGCTTATGCGGCGGTTGAATCAATTAGATGCAGGCCAGCGCCGCCGCATTGGGTGCGTCATCGGGTTACTGTTAGCCACCGGCCGCGGCCTAAATAGTGTGCTGGATGCGCAGGTGCTGCCTATGAAAAAGAAAGCACCTAGTACTCTCAATGAACACTCCATCATCGTTATGCATGGTGACAGCCCTGGGTGGCTATCCGGCATTTTGCGGCCCGAAAGCAGTCGTCAAATGACGGGGGAGTGGCCGAAGCATATGCGTACGACTCAGGCATCGTTGACACTGCCAGTCCCCGCATTCAGCTGGCAGCTGATAGAAGGACAAGCGTCACATATCGTGCGACGCGTCAGGAAGCGTGCACTCCCCCTCTTCAATAAATACGGCAGAACAGAACTGGAAAAGGATGTAAAAGAACTGCTTTCTACAATCAATCGAAAAACAGGCGCTCGGCTAACCGCGCACCGGTTAGGAGCGCACCTTTTTAATATGCTCAATACGGGCGATGCAGATTTAACAGCCGCGTGCCTAATCACGGGGCGTATGCCTTCATTCGGCCAGCAAACGTCTTTGTATTACTACGCGCCCAGCACAAGCTACATAGAGCAGCAGTATGGCGAGTCCATGCGCGAAATTGAGCGGCAATGCGCCACTCCTGAGCATAAATCCGATGGGATTAAGCCCGGCTGTGCAACGGCCAACCTCGCTCCATTTGGCAACCCTCAATATGTAGGCTCCAAGCTGGTACCTAAAACGACATACGTAAAAGAGCTCGTTGCCACCCTGCAGCAGCGAATCAAAGCCGCTAAGAAAAGCGTGCAACCATTAGATCTGTTCAGTATGCACAATGCCTACGTCGCGTATACCGTCGCTATGCTGATGTTTTCAACCGGCTATCGCAGCATTCGCGATCCATTGCCAGTCTGGGAAAACATTTCGCTATCTCGGCGCATGATTGTCATAGCGGATAAAACAGATGATGAGCAAAGCCATGCCCGCTTTTTACCGCTCACTTCGCTCATGGTTGAGCAATTAACGCACTACCAGCACCATCGCACCGGCCTTCTGGGCCGCTTGGAGGTTTACCTACAAAAAGCATGGGAGACGCCGTTTATGTTTTTGAGCCAATCCGGCACGCCACAGGAAGTCACTCCCTCTAGGCTAGAAGCGCATTTGGACTGGCGAGACTCACCCCCGCTCAATATCAACCGTCACTATTTACATACTCAGCTAAAAGAGAGCGGCTTATCGTCCGAAGTGGTTGATGCATTTATGGGGCATTGGGATGCGGGGCAGGCACCGTGGGACAACTACTCAACATTTTGCCCCCGTGAGTACTGCGCGCTGATTGCCCCTGCCATTGAGAAGCTAATGAAAGCGCAAGGCTGGAAAGCATTAAAAGGTAAGGCGTTATGAGCGATAGCGATCACGCCATCTGGTCAGGCTGGAAACTATCGCCCCCTAAAAAAAGCACCTCCGATGGGCAAGAGGAGCGTCGCTATCAGCGCGCTTGTGAGCGCTACCAGCGCTGGGAAGCCATTCTTGCATCATTAGAACAGCAGGTTCCCGGGATTATGTCTGGCCAGCGGGATATCGTGATGCCTGATGCGGTTATTGCTGCTGCGTTTGACGCTCTACACCAGCAAACGCCGCCCAGTACGCTGAAAATAACACACAATTTTTTGGTGAAAGGGCTGGAGCGAGGTAGCCAGCAGCTGAATTGGACAGTGGCCATCCCAAGCCCACTGGTTACGGTAGACCGCGAGCCACCCGCCGTCACTACCGAATCGTTTGCTGCGCTACATAGTTGGGATGAACTTGTTGAGGCCCACGACGCGTTTCCAAGCGCCGCAGGACCTAGCGGTTATGCTCTGCGTAAATGGCTGATAGGACGATGGTTGCTTCAGCTTATTCGCGAAGGGGCTGTGCTGCATAAACGCCATCTTGAGCAACTGCCCAACGCCTTTGAGAAGGGTGTCAACCTGTCTAACGGTGCGGTGTTTCTCACGTTGGAAGAAGGAGCGCCGCTGACTACTGTGGATGATGACGATCAAGCAGCCGATGACAACGCATCTGCCGATCAGTCTTCAGAGACGCCGTTTGAAAAAGAGCAACGCGTTTGCTATCGCCGTCTGTTTCTCAGCCCAACCAGTCAGTTGATGCTACTACGTGCCTACCAAGAGGCAGGCAACGCGTGGCCTCGTACCGCTGCTAAAAGTCGCCTTCCGGTCGCACAATGCCTAATGTTTTATCTCAAATATATTGATGACGGTGCGTCGCGAAAAAGCATCTCCGAGCTGCTTTCAATGGCTTATACCGCCTCTTCGTTTGATAAGCCTCCCCTGCTGAATCACTACGCCAGCAGAGCGAATGTTGCGCAATCGTTACGCCCTTCATCTTGGCAGCGACTGACTCAACGCCACGTATTAACTGGCACATTGATGGACTCCAGCGGCAACGATGTCTATGTGGAGTTTCAGGCACCCGCGCCGTCTCAAGCGCCGTCTTCGGATCAACTGAAGCAGTTTCGTCAGCTGCAGCGGTGTTTATCTAACTCATTAGGTGGCCGAGCCACCGAGCGTGAAGCAATCAGTAACATTGAAACATTTTTAAGCGCCTCCAACCGTAACGGTGCGATGGTGACACTGCTGGCAAGATGGTGCCTGAAGTTCTTGCAGAAAGGTGGCCGTGTAAAATCTCAGCTCGCCGTCAGTTCGGTAAAAAGATACCTATCCCCGATTGGTCGTCCGCTAGTGGCTCAAAGCTCAGCGTTAGATGATCTACAAACGGCCAGTGCTGATCAATGGGAGGCGCTATATGAGAATGTATTAAACAGTGTCAAACCCGATGTTGAGCGAGCGACGGTGCAGAATCGCCTGTGTGATTTTCACCATTTTTTAATGGATACCATTGCAGCGCCATCGATTGACCTGGAAGGCATGCCAGGCGCTAAAAAGCGTGTGGACGTTAATATTGTGACGCCTGCTGAATTTCGTCGCGCGCTCAACTTGATCGAGTCTTCCGAGCAGCCTGAGCGCTTTCGCACCATGCAAAAGCTCGCGCTCATCTTGGGTTATCGCTTAGGGTTACGGCGAAGCGAATGTGCCGGGCTACTTGTTCGAGATGTTGTTTATATAGAGGGTACCGCCACCTTTACCGGTGAGCTTATTATCCGCTCCAACACCTATCGACGAGGAAAAAGCTATGCAGCCACGCGGCGGTTGCCGCTGTGGTTATTAATGCCCGACGAGCAGGCGCAACTAATTGCATGGGCCAAGCGTCGCCAGGGGGAAACCACTACTCAACAAATACACAAGCAACTGCTGTTTTGCAGTAGCGGTAGTGGCTATTTGTTGCTCGATGACAAAGTGCTGTTTCAGCCAGTGCAAACCGCTTTAAGAACGGTCAGCGGTGATCCTAGCCTTCGTTACCACCACCTCAGGCACAGCTTCGTGACCTTTACGCTACTACGGTTGCTGGAGCGCTCACCTTGCGAACTGCTACCTACGGCCTGGCTGCTAGATGACCACGGAGACATCGCATTACCGAACACAAACGCTGATATTTCTGTGCTGGCCGGTTTAGCGCCTCAAGATCGCCCTTCCCGCAAACGGCTTTGGCAGCTTGCACTGTGGGCAGGGCATGCAAGCCCCGAGGAAACCCTCAGCACGTACTCACATTTGCTAGATTGGGTGCTTGGCGACACCACCTTTCGACACTATAACCCTATGCTCCGTCTCGAACAGCAACTGGCATTGCTGAGTTTTCAAACAAAGACGGCACTCACCAGCTGGCGAAACCGTCGCGATTTAATCGGTAAGTCACAAGCAAGTGAACTCTTAAGCCATTTGCAAACGGAGTGGCAGCCGTTTATTGCCGACGACTTGTTGAAAAATGCGTGGAGAACATACCAACCGCCCGCTGTTAATCCTCTCGACAACTCCCTAGAAAGCTCGTTTCACTGGCCCGAGGCAACGACGATTTATCAGTCTCTTCGCCTTATCGAACAACAAGAGGCGCGCGGGAAATCCTTAGATAAAGCACTCCAGCAGACCGCGAAAAGATTTGCCCTTGAGGAAGCACCACTACGCCAATGGGTAGCCAATGGCGAACGGCTAATGCAACGCAAAACGCGACGCACCAATCAGCAATTTAGCCGAGAAGCCAACCGACATGACCGGCAGCGGCGCGTCACATCAACACATGTCTATATGCCAGAGCTTTATCGCTGCATGGCACCGCCTGTTAAACCGCATGTGTTAAAAGAAACAGGCCAGTTTTTTCATCGCTTGCTGGATTGGCACCAAAAAGAGCCCAGCAAGGCTGAAGAGAGCCTAACCACCTTGCGAAACCATATACAGCGCAGTACGGGACATATCGTGCTCCCCGATGCAGACGCTATCAATCGCGTACGTGGGCTATTGCGCCCGCTGCGCTGCTTTCAACATACATATCTAGTTGTTGAAGTCACTGCTAATGCGAAGGCAAAGCGTGTTAAGCAGCACTGGTCAAACGCGACGAATATTCCTCACCCACGTATTGAGCTGATACCAACGCCCTCACCTTCGGGCCACACGCGCTACTGGTACGGAAACGCCCACCTCAAAATTACTCGGGATAGCTACAAAAAGGCTGAACAGCCTTTATGGGAGGCGGTACGCTTTGCAGCGTTTATGGCGATGCTGGTACTAGGGTTGTGTGGAGACGAGAACTCGGAATGAATAACATATCAGATGAAACTATCCCCACCGACTTCGCTAAAAGAGGGTGGGGATAAGTGAGTGAATGCATCGGAAGTTGGCGGTCAGCGTCTTCTAGCCGCCTACCGCCTCATAACGGGTGATGAAGCACAGCTTTTGGCTGGCGAAGTTAGCCCAACGCACTGTTACTTGAAGCCGCTGGCCCATTCTAGGCGCCCCTTCTTCGATTACATGACGGTCGGTCAGGAAAACGCGCAGGTTACCCTTAGCGGTAATTAAGTACAGCGACCAGACTTCGTGCTGCATCAACCACTCCGGCCCTTCAACGCCGGCGACATACACCTCCCCTTCAAACTGACGGTCTACCTTTTGAGTGGCCGTTTGCGATCTTACTGCCATGCTTGATCCTCCCATGCCCATAAGGTGCGCTCTAGCTCTGCAAGCAAACGTGGAATCGCTTGGCGATTGGCATCCAGCCCCAGCTGTTTAAGCGTGCGGCCTACCCAGGTTGTTAACGCATCTAGGTTAGTGCGCTCTTGCCCATCCCCCAGCCACATGACCAAAGCACAGCCAGGCGCTAAGCTGGTGGCGGCAGCGAGCGCTTCTGCCAAGCGGCGTTCAAGGCGTTGTTGAGATTGCAGTGCTGCCATCACGTGCAGGGTATCTTCGATGTTGTCACGGCGCTTCGTTGGCGTATCGATCGGTTTCATCGTTTTCTCCTAGGCACGTTTCTGGTTCAGCATGCGCTCAAACGCAGAGCCGTCTTGACGCGTTAAATTAGGCACAAAGCGTGAGTACACACGGAACAGCATTTCCGTGGTGGTATGGCCCATCTGGCGGGCAATCCATTCAGGACTCTCGCCTGCCGCCAGCCAAAGAGTGGCAGCAGTGTGGCGAGTTTGATAAGGACGGCGCTTACGCAGCCCTAGCTCCTCCAACAAGGGATACCACACCCGTTTCGTTACATTAACGTGAGATACAGCAGTGCCCTTACGAGTGGTAAATACCAGTCCTGTTTTACCCGTTACCTCAAACTGCGCCTTCAGCGCATCAAAGACGGGTTGTGACATGTCGATAGAGCGGAAGGAGCCATCGGTTTTCGTCGGCACTATCTGGCCACGCACCAGTGCTTGGTGGACTAAAATCTGGCGACGGCCAAAATCCACGTTCTCCCAAACCAGGCCGTCGATCTCGCCAGTACGCATACCGGTGAAGAAACGCACGGTGTAGTACTGACGAAAGTCTTCGCGCACGCGCTGGATGATCTGCTGCACTTCCTCAAGCGTAAACGGCTCCACATCCGTGCGTGGCACATTGAGCGATTTAATCCCGCGGTACGGTGAGCTAAACTCATAGCGGTCGGCGGCTTCATTCAACATCATGCGCAATGGCGTCATGATGTGGTTGATACGGCTAGCAGAGAGTTTCTTGCCGCTCCGGGTATTTACTTTGGCGAGTGACGCCCGGAACTCAAGAATTTCTGCACGAGTGATGCTGCCGACTTCCTTATGCCCTAACGCGGGCAAGATATGACGATCTAAACAGCCTTGCACCGTGACGATCTGAGACTCGCGCCATTCAATCTCTTTCTCTGCAAACCACGTTTCGGCGAACTGGCGTAGCAACGGCGTGGCGTGATAGCCGCCCACCGCCGTTAGCGCACGCTTGCTTAACGTCTTGGTACGCGGGCTATCTGGGAAGTAGCGACCATAATCAAACGAACCCAGCGTAATCTCCGCCTCAATCTTCTCCAGAATCCGCTCTAGCTTTTTGCGATTCGCCGTTGTGTTATCTAGTGTCGTTTGCTCACGGCAGCGTTTGCCTAAATAGCGAAAGTCGAAGAAGAGCTTATTCGTTTTCTCACGAACACGTACCTTACCCATAGCAAACACCTCCACCCGCCATTGGTACGCCAAGACTTTCTTCTTTCGAGTGCAGCTGCATATCGCGCTCAATGGGCTCCCAAAGATACAAAATCTTGCGGCCGCCAAATGGGCGAATGTAATGAATACCTTCCAGCAGCACGTCATCTTTTAAACGTTCACGGATGGTGCGTGCGTCATACTTGATGCGCTCCGCTAGCTCGGCTGTAGTGAGGTAACAATAGGACATTTTTGCTCTCCTTATGATATTGTCTTGAAGATCATTAAGCGCATCAAAAAGCCCTTATGACCTCCTGAAGAACATAATAGCCCATAAAAGACCTATTGCAACAATTTTTGACCTATAGGAGGTCAAATAAATTTATAGAGAGACATTATGATTAAGTGCCACCTATCTCGGATCATGGGAGAAAGAAAGTTGAAGATTGTCGATGTGGCACGTGAAACGGGCATTAATCGAGGAACGATTACGAGGCTCTATCACGAATCAGCCAGCCGCATCGAGCTTGAAGCGGTGGAAGCGCTATGCCGATACTTTGACTGTCAGGTTGGAGACTTATTTGAGTATCAACCCAGCGACAACGACTGAGCTTTTGGCACAACACCCCATCACTGGAGCGCTATCCGCCACTTGCCACGCCCTATACTGCACCAGTTGGTAAGGCGCTTCAGGCAAGTAGCAGCCAATCGCAGATAAGGGAGAACAAGATGAAAGTGACTGAAAAAGTAGAAGTCGATGCAGTGACTGACGTGCGCTGTGATGTCTGCCTGACCTCTACACAAACAGTAAACGGCGGTCTTGAATTTGCGACACTTCAAGCGCATTGGGGCTATGGATCTCAACATGATGGCGAACGCTACGAAGCCCATCTTTGTGAAGACTGCTTCTTCCGCACTTTGGCTTACTTCAAGCAGGAACGTCGTGTGCAAAACTTATTCAGTGAAGAGGGTGATGCTGGATTACAGACAGGCGATATTGGGCTGGTCGCTAAAGACGATTACTTCCGCGATAACGGTGGAAGCACGAGGCAATAAATACTCTGGTAGGCAGGTGAAGTACACGGAGGCACGTTGCAAGCAGCGTTATTCTTTCCCTTGATAGAGCTGAAGCCCTCTGCACACAACGCCGAACATGCACAAAGCTGATAAGGTCAGGGCATGGGCTAATTACCAAGGCTGGGCATGACAAACTCTCCAATAACCATACCGACGGCGCGCTTCTACAACGATAACGCTCAACAACTGTTTAACCAATATCAGTCGCTGAGTTTTGAGCGTGTACATGGTGAATGGCTGCATCATCTTCCTACTCAGCCCGGCTTAGCCCTAGACATTGGCGCGGGTAGCGGGCGCGATGCTAAGGCACTTGCAGAGCGCGGCTGGCAGGTGATGGCGATAGAGCCCGCAGAAAAGCTGAGAGCACTCGGAGAAACCTATACTCACGAAGGGGATGTCAGTTGGATTGACGATACCTTACCTGCTTTAAATCGCGTTCGTCAGCTTTCGCAGCGCTTTCAATTAATTCTGGTGTCAGCCGTTTGGATGCATTTATCCACTGATGAGCAGCAACGTTCGTTGCGGGTACTTAGCTCACTGCTCGCACCAGGCGGGCTTTTAGTTATTACGTATCGTGAAAGCTCAGATAGCGATAAGCGTCAGTTTTACTCTGTAAATACAGGTGTGTTGGACAGCTGGGCATTTGATTTAGCACTGCTGCCCGTGCAAGCAAGCCATAACAACGACCAGCTTGGTCGCCAGGGTATTGCCTGGCATCTGCGGGTGTTTAGACTGCCTGATGATGGCACAGGCGCTCTGCCTTCCCTTCGGCACATCATCGTTAATGACGATAAAGCGTCTTCTTACAAGCTTGGTTTGCTTCGCACGTTGACTCGCTTGGCCGATAGCGCACCCGGCATTGTGATGTCACGAACAGAAGAGTGGGTGACGATACCTTTAGGAGCGGTGGGCCTTTTTTGGATCAAACTATTTCGCCCACTGCTGATAGAACGCGATCTGCGACAAGCGCCAGGTAAAAAAGGCTATGGCTTTGCTAAAGATGATTTCTATCGTTTGAAGCAACTGTCGCCACATGATCTTCGTATTGGCTCAGCGTTTTATGACCCTCAATGTGCTGCCACAGTAATGCGTTCAATACGCGATGCCTGCCAGACCATTCTTAAGATGCCAGCCCACTTTACGACTTGGCCCGGCAGTTTACGCCCTATCTTTGACGGGAGTTATCAAGGGCGACGCATACGCGAACAGGCCGTTCGACTTGATAGCGCCACGCTGGCTTCTTTCGGAATATTTCGCGTTCCTACAACGCTATGGGACGCGATGAGCCGCTATGCCTGTTGGTTAGAGCCCGCTATCGTGCATGAGTGGGTTCAGTTAATGCAGCGATATGATGCCTCCTACGATACAGGTACTTTGCACCTCGCTTTACAGTGGCAGGAAAGTTGTCGAGACACACGGCAAGTGCGCCAGCTCGTTTCTCAACGTTTACAAAACCCTACCCCATTACCTTGTGTATGGTCACGTAGTGATCTGCACGGACAAAAGAATTACGCCATAGACCACTGCTTTCCTTGGTCTCGCTGGAACAACAACGATTTATGGAACCTACTGCCAACAACGGAAAAAGCCAATCAAGCGAAATCGGATCGACTGCCTGCTGCTGACGTAATGCAGAGAGCTAAACTGGATATCTTACACTGGTGGCAATGTCTCGATGACAACGCAACGATCTGCCAGCAGTTTCGTGATGAAGCAGCCGTTGCGCTACCGCTTGCGACACCCACGTCCCCTCTGGATGCAATTTTCAATAGCGCGTTATTACAACGACAACGGTTGAAGGCAAATCAGCAGTTAGCAGAATGGGTGGGCATTACCTAATTATGGGTGTGCCCAACGTTGTGCCTTTAAATAGCCGAACGTCATTCAGAAAATGTCAGCCGCAGCGATGGGAAAACAAAAAGTGGGCGCAACATGGGCACCATTTGGGCACACACAAAACAAAAGGGCTTACGCGTTAACGTAAGCCCTTGATATGTTTGGCGCGCCCGGTAGGAATTGAACCTACGACCTTCGGCTTCGGAGGCCGACACTCTATCCAACTGAGCTACGGGCGCTTTGGGTGCGTATCGTACCCGTGTGGGCGGGCTGTGTCTAGCGGCGGGGCGGTTTTAGGCCGCCTGGTGATTGACCGTTTTCCCTGCGGTGGTGCATGCTCTGGGGGCACTTTTGCACCTCTTAACCACCCTTGGTTCAATTGGGAACATAATAAATGAAAACATTTGCACGTAGTACGCTGGCACTGGGCATCTCACTGGCGCTGGTTAGCGCCGCGAACGCCAACGATTTTGCGGATATGGACCCGGTCACGCTGCGTTTAGCCCACGTGGTGAACGAGCAGGATGGCTTCCATATTGCGGCCACCAAGTTTGAAGAGCTGGTGGAAGAGCGCACTGATGGCAAGGTGAATATCGAGATCTTCCCCAACGCCTCGCTGGGCGATGAGCGCACGCTGCTGGAAGGCATGCAGATCGGCACTGTGGATATGGGCGTGATCACCAACGGGCCGGTGGCCAACTTTGTGGAAGAAATGGCGGTGTTTGAACTGCCGTTCCTGTTCCCCTCCCCGGAAGCTGCCTACGAAGTGCTAGATGGCCCCATCGGCCAGGAGCTTTTGGATAAGCTGGCGGACGTGAACCTGAAAGGCTTGGCTTACGCCGAGCGCGGTTTCCGTAACCTGACCAACAGCGAGCGGGCGGTGAACTCCCCAGAAGATCTGGATGGCCTGCGCATTCGCGTGATGGAAAACCCGGTGTACACCGATACCTTCCGCGAGCTGGGTGCCAACGCGATTCCGATGGCCTGGACCGAAGCGCTCACTGCTATGCAGCAGGGCACCATCGACGGCCAGGAAAACCCGGTGAACGTGATCCACTCGTTCAAACTGGATGAAACCCAGACCTACATGACGCTCTCTCGCCACACCTACGCGCCTGCGATTTTTGTGATGGGCATGCCCGCCTGGAACCAGCTCCCCGAAGCCGCCCAAGCGGTATTGGAAGAAGCCGCCCAGGAAGCTGCCGAGCATGAGCGCCAAGTGAACGCGGATATGGAAGCCGAGCAGCTGGCAGCACTGCGCGAAGCGGGCATGGAAATCAACGACACTCCGGACATGGAAGCCTTCCAAGCCGCCGTTGCGCCGGTGTACGAGAAGTACGGCGAGCAGTTCGGTGATTACCTGCCGCGTATCCAGGAGGCGCTGCAACAGTGATGTCGTTTGCACAGCCTCTTTTGACGCTGCTGCAACGCATTGAACGCGGGCTGGATGCCATCATCCAGCCCGTGGTGTTTGCGGGCATGGCGGCTTTAATTGGCGTAATCACGCTACAGATCGTCTCGCGGGTGCTGTTCAGCGCCGTGGGCTGGACCGAAGAGGTCGCGCGGTTTCTGCTGGTGTGGATCACCTTTTTAGCGGGCACGCTGGCGTTTCAACGTGGGCGGCATATCGCGGTTACCTTTGCGGTGGATGCCCTGCCACTGCCGCTGCGTAAGCTGGCCAGGCTTGCGGCGCTGGCGATTGTGGTGGCATTTATGATCACGCTGGTGGTGATTGGCTACCGCTATATGCAGGTGCAGAGCTTCCAGAAATCCGCCTCGCTGCGGCTCTCGATGACCTATGTGTACGCGGTGATGCCGCTCGCGGCGGGCATCATGGCGTGGTACGCCTTGGTAGATATGCTGGAAGTGCTGGTGAACGGTGAGCCCACCGCCGCCGCCCAGGAGGAGCCGCTATGACGCTGGTACTCTTTGGGCTGTTCTTCCTGTTTATGCTGCTGGGCGTGCCGATTGCCTTTGCGATTGGGGCCAGCTCGCTGTACGCGCTGTATCAATCCGGCGTGCCGTTGATGGTGGTCACCCAGCAGATGTTCCAGGGCATTAACTCGTTTGCTCTGGTGGCTATTCCGATGTTTATCCTGGCCGGGGATTTAATGGCCCAGGGTAAAGTCAGCGAGCGGCTGGTGAGCTTTGCCGATTCGCTGGTGGGCTTTATGCGCGGCGGGCTGTCGGTGGTTTCGGTGATGGCGGGCATGTTCTTTGCGGCCATTTCCGGCTCCGGCGCGGCTACTACCGCAGCGGTGGGTTCAAGCCTAGTGCCAGAGCTTAAGCGCAAAGGCTACGACCCCGCTTCGGCAGCCAGCCTGATTGCAGCCAGCGGCACCATTGGCGTGGTGATTCCCCCGTCGGTGCCGATGATTATCTATGCGGTTATTGCCCAGCAGTCGGTGTCTTCACTGTTCTTGAACGGCTTTTTGCCGGGGCTGGCGATGGGTATAGCGCTCATGGCCATTGCGATTACTCAGGCGTATAAACGCAAGTACCCGAAAGGTACGCCGCTCTCACTAGCCACCATTTGGCGCACGTTAAAAGCAGCCAGCTGGGGGCTGATGACGCCGGTGATTATTCTGGGGGGTATTTTCTCGGGGATTTTCACGCCGTCGGAAGCGGCCGTGGTGGCGGTGAACTACGCGCTATTGGTGTCGCTGTTTGTGTATCGGGATTTAACCCTGCCTCAGGTGTATAAGCTGTTAATTCGCTCAGCGATGACAACGGCGGTGATAATGCTGGTGATTGCCATGTCGGCGGTGCTGAGCTGGACGCTCTCTAGCTGGCAGGTGCCCGGCGCAATTGCCCAGGCGGTGCTGTCGCTCTCCACCAACCCTTACGTGATTATGCTGCTGGTGGTGGCGGTGATTCTGCTGACCGGGGTGTTTATCGAAACGGCCAGCGCTTTGATCATCCTGACCCCGGTACTGCTGCCGCTGGTACTGCAGCTGGGCATCGACCCGATCCACTTCGGGCTGATCATCGTGGTGGGGCTCTCTATTGGCATGATTACCCCACCCGTGGCGATCAACCTCTACGTGGCGTCGTCCGTTACCCAACTGCCGCTAGAGCGGATTACCCGCGCTATTATCCCCTACCTGCTAGGGCTGATTGGCGTGCTGCTGCTGGTGGTTTACGTGCCCATACTGCTGGGCTGGTCGGGCTGACGCGTCGCGTTAATCACCTCGCGGGCAGTGCGTAGCCCATCTATCGCGGCAGGGAAGCCGCAATAGGGCACGCACTGCAGCAGCACCTCGCGGATTTGCTCTTCGCTACAGCCGTTATTCAGCGCCCCACGCACGTGCACTTTGAGTTCGTGGGGCCTGTTGAGCGCCACCAGCATGGCAATGTTAATCAGGCTGCGGGTGTGCCGCTCAAGGCCAGGACGGTTCCAGATATCGTTCCAACACTGCTGCGTCACTAGCTCCTGCATCGGCCAGCCAAACTCATCGGCTTGGGCCAGCGCGGCGTCGACATACTCATCCCCTAACACTTCGCGACGGGTGGCTAACCCATCGGGGTTTAACGCCTGCCGTTTGCTCTCTAAAGAACGCTCTGCGTCACTGTTTGACGTCATGGCTTAGCCCTCCTCGGCCAAGTTGCGCCCTGGCGTGCCTGCATCAAACGCCAGCACGTTCTCAAACGCATCGCCAAAATAGAGCTCGTAGCTATCTTTCTCTACGTAGCCCAGGTGCGGCGTGGCCAAGAAGTTGGGCAGCGCCAGCAGCGTATGTTCAAGCACCGGCTCCTCATCAAACACATCGACTGCCGCCATGCCAGGCCGCCCGGCTTTTAGCGCGGCCTCTAACGCACCCTCCTCCACTAACGGCGCGCGGCTGGTATTCACCAGCACGGCCGTGGGCTTCATGCTGGCTAAATTCGCCGCTGTGACGATGCCGCGGGTTTCCGGGTTTAAGCGCAGGTGTAGGCTTAACACGTCGCTGCGTTTGAAAAACTCATCTTGCGAGGCCGCGACCTCAAGCCCTGCCGCTGCGGCTCGCTGGCGGGTGCCTTCGCGGCCCCATACCAGTACGTTCATTTCAAACGCTTGGCCGTAGCGGGCGACTAACTGGCCAATTTTGCCGTAGCCAAATACGCCTAGCGTGCGCCCTTTCAGGCCGGTACCCAGGGTGCGCTGCCAGCGGCCTGCTTTGAGGTTTTCCACCTCTTCAGGAATGCGCCGCATGGCCGAGAGCACCAGCCCCCAGGTGAGCTCCGCCGCCGCATAGGGCGAGCCGGTGCCTGCTAGCACCACCACGCCGTGCTCGCGGCAGGCGGCCATGTCCACATGCGCCGCTCCGCCGCCGGTTTGACTGATCAGCTTGAGCTTGGGCAGCCGCGCCAGCAGCGGCGCGGTGATCGGCGTGCGCTCACGAATCAGCACCAGCACGTCGGCATCTTTGAAGCGTTCAACCAGTTCGTCTTCATCGCTCACGGTGTCGGTGTAAATCGTGACCTGGTGCCCCGCCAGCTTGGCGAAGGCATCAAGTTCACGCACGCAGTCCTGGTAATCATCGGGGATGACAATGTGCATTAAAGCGACTCCTTGCTCGGTGAGCGCGCTAAAGGGCGGCCCCCTTTAGCAGCGTGGCTGAAAAATCGCTGCCAGGCGAAGATACCGACGATCACGGCAATGCCCACCACGTCCGTAATGGCTTGGCCATTAATCAGCATTAACGCGGCAAACAGCAGCAGGCCGCGCTCTACCCAGGAACAGGGGCGGGCAAAGTAGCCTATCGTAGAGGCCGCCAAGGCAATAATACCCAGCACGCCCGAGGCCACCGCCATGGCGATTTCCAACTTGGTGCCCTGCCCAAGCAGCGGCGGATGATAGACAAACATAAACGGAATCAGGAAGCCGCCCAAGGAAATTTTCGTCGCCGTCAGTGCGGTACGGAACCAGTGGGAGCCCGCAATCGCGCCGCCAATATAGGCCGCCAGAGCCACGGGAGGCGTTACCCCTGAAAGGATCGCAAAGTAGAGAATAAACAGGTGGGCAGAAAGGCTGGGCAAGCCCGCTTCAACAAACGCCGCCGCCACCACCGATGCCGCCAGCATGTACGCCGCTACAGTAGGTAATCCCATGCCGAGAATAATCGCCACCACCATCGCCAGCAGCAGTGTGACCATTACATCACCACCGCTCACCATCAGAATCAGCGAGGATACTTTTAGCCCCAACCCCGTGATGCTGATCACCGCCGCGATAATCGCCACGCTGCCGATAATCACCGCAATCATTGCAGCGGTCATTGCCCCTGCTTCCAGCGCTGCCGGTAGCGATTTCACCCGCTCCCAGAGCGTGCCTTGGCTGCGCGGCGACACCAAGTACAGCACCATCGCGGTAAAGTATGCCGCCACCGCCGCCGTAGTCGGCGTGTAGCGCAGCACCAGCATGGTAATCAGCACCACCAGCGGCAGCAGCAGGGTTTCGACATTGAATAACCCCTCACGCAGCGTTGGGCGCTGGTCTTTGGGTATCGGGTTTAACCCCAGGCGCTTGGCTTCAAAGTGAACGCTCATCCAAATGGCGAGGTAGAACAGCAGCGCAGGAATCAGCGCGGCGCTGATGATATCCAGATAGCTGGTAGAGATAACATCGGCCATCACGAACGCTGCGGCGCCCATAATCGGCGGCAGAATTTGCCCACCGGTTGAGGCAGAGGCCTCTGTAGCCGCGGCAAAGCGTGCGCTGTAGCCGTTTTTCTTCATCAACGGAATGGTAAAGACGCCCGTGGTAGCAACGTTGGCGGCGGTACTGCCGCTAATGCTGCCAAACATGGCGCTACACAGCGTGGCGGCTTTTGCAGGGCCGCCCGCCATACCGCCCGTGGCGGCCGTCGAGAGACGCATAAAGGTGTCGCCACCGCCAGTGGTCACCAGCAGCGCGCCAAACATAATAAACACCACAATCACGGTGGACGAGGTGCGCATTAAGCTGCCGAAAATACCGGTTGGGCCTAAATAGAAGGTGGCGACCAGATCATCCCAACGGAACCCACCGTGGCCCCATACGCCGGGCAGGTGTTGCCCAAAGGCTGCATAAGCCAGTGCAATCAGCACCAGAATAGGAAACGCTAAGCCAATCGCTCGGCGGCAGGCTTCCAGCAGCAGTAGAATCGCACTAACGCCCAGCACTAAATCCAAGGTAGTGGGCATTAAGTAGCCCAACTGATAAATAATGCGGTCGAAGTGATAAACGTAATAGGCGCTGATCACGACGCTTAATAGAATCGGGATGATATCGAACCACGGAATGCGCTGGGTATCCCGTACGCGGCAGTGGTAAGCAAGGAAAATCAATGGCAGTGCGAACAGCAAGTGCACCGCATTTTGTGTGTTTACTGGCCCAGTGACGGCGGTATAGAGGTGGAAAATGGCCATTACCACCGCCGCCGTGCGGGCCACCATAAACCAGAAGCCGGTAAGCTGCCGCTTGCCTGCATCCTCCTGGTATTTTTCAACAACTGACTCTTTTGCGGTTTCCATGGGGGAACTCCCGCACCGCCTATCAAGGGGAGGCTAGGCAGCGCGTCAGGCTAATAGCAAACTGCCCCGCCGAGCACATCGGAGGGGCGCACGGGCGGGTTACTGCGCTTCAGGCGGAATAATGTCGGCGGGGATCTCCAGCCCTAACTCCTGGTAGTAGCGCAGCGCGCCAGCATGCAGCGGGAAAGTAGCAGTATCGATCACGGTTTGAGGGTCGACACTGCCCGCAGGTTTGAAGGAGGCGGCCACTTGGTCGTGGTTTTCCCAATACGCTTTGGTGAGTTCATACACGGTGTCAGCGTCTAGGTCGGTGGTAGCCGCGATGCCCATGTAAATACCCAGCGACTGAGCTTCACTCATACCGGTGTAGGTATCGGCAGGAATAACGGTTGGCGAGAGAAACGGCAGCTCAGCAGTCACGCTCGCTACCTGCTCATCAGACAGCGACAGCAGCTGCAGCGGGCGCGAGGAGTGCACCTCGGTAAACAGCGGAATCGGCGGCACGCCGTTGTAGCTGAAGCCGACTAGGCGGCCATCGGTCACCCCTTCCGCCGCATCGTTCACACGCATGCGCTGGAAGTCGGGCTCAATGCCCAGAATGCCAAACACCTGCTCAGTGATGTACTCGCCGCCACCGCCGATGCTGCTGGGGTTGAAGCGCTCACCGTTTAGGTCTTCAAAGGTCTCAATATCGCTATCCTGGCGGACTGCCCAGTGCATGGTAGAAGGAGCAATCCAATACACCAGGCGCACATTGGGGTTGGGCATATCGGCAAAACGGCCTTCGCCGTTGTACTGCTCGTAGCCCACCAGCGCTTCGGTAAAGGCCAGGTCTAGCTCGCCGTTGGTGAGGCGAATGGCGTTTTCGCGGGTGCCGCCGGTTTCACGGACGGTAATCTCGTAGGGCGTATTGGCGCTGATGACCCGCGCGCCTTCAGAGATACCAAAAAACCAGCCTGTGCCTGTGGGCACCGAGCCCATGTTCAGCGCGGTTTGCGCCTGGGCAGTAGCAGCCGTCAGGGCGCTGACGGCCAGAATTGAAGCAGGAAGCAAGTGGCGTAGTGTTAATTTAGTCATTATTAGTCCTCAACGCGTCGGGAAGCATGTTGTGATGTTGTGTGCTGTGGGAGGCCCTAACTGCACCTCTCCCGATAACCGAATAAGCAAGGGGAGTCGCTTAGCGGTGCCTAAAGTGATAACGCCAAACCGGAGAGCTGTATATTGGTGATTGATGAACCTGCCTTCTCCAATCGCGAAAGCAGCGCCGGTTGCCCGTCGTTATTTCAATGAAGAAGCCTCGCTTGCGGCCTGAATAAAATGCTCCACTAAGACCCGCGTCGCCATGGAAAGCCGGTCTAAATCTTTGACATAAATGCTCAGTTTGCGCCGCGCCCAGTCGTCTTGAATCGACAGCACGTTCACATTGAGCCCATCCACGTACTGACGAATCGCCCCACGGGGTAGCACGCCCACGCCCAGCCCCGCCTGCACCATCAGGCACAGCGCATCGTAACTGGTCACCTGAATACGAATCCGCAGGGTTTTGTTGGCCATGCTGGCCGCCCGCATGATTTCTAAGTTAATCGCGCTGGCGGTGTGCAGCCCCACATGGGGATAGTCTAAGCACTCGCGGAAAAACACCTTCTCCCGTTGCGCCAGCGGGTGCTGCTTGGGCACTACCAGCACCAGGTCATCCACGTGATAGGGGAACTCGATCAGATCATAGCCGTGCAGCATCTGCGCGCACACGCCGATGTCGGCGTTATTGTTCATCACTTCACGAGTGATGATCGGGCTGACTTTCTCTTCAAGCTGCACGCCAATATCCGGGTGCTGCTCAAAAAAAGCGCGCATCTCCTGGGGCAGGTATTGGGTAATCGCCGACATATTGGCAAACACCCGCACAATGCCCCGCTGGCCGCTGGCGTAGTCGCGCATTTGCAGGTCGAGGTCTTCTAAATTGTGCAGCACACCCCGGGAGAGATTCAGCAGCGCACTCCCCGCAGGCGTCAGCTCAATGCCACGATTATTGCGCTTGAGCAGCGGCGTATTGAAGTATGCCTCCAGCTCGCTAAGGCGCTTACTCACGGCCGAGGTAGCTGTAAACGAGGCATCCGCCGCGCCGGTAATGGTGCCCAGCTCGGCCACTTTCACGAACAGCTTGAGAGAGGTCGGGTCGAGTTTCATGAGAGCTGCCGCGCCAAGTCGAGGAAGTCTTCTGCGACGAGGTCAAAACAGGGGTCGATGCTTAAATCTGGCGTGGCGTCTGGCCCAAACTCCAGCGGGCGCTTCACAAAGGCGGTGCGCATGCCTTCCCGGTGGGCCGCCTGAAGATCATCTTGATGGGCGGCCACCATCAGGATTTGCGACGGCTTTAGGCTGAGGAGATTGGCCGCCATGTGGTACACCTGCGGGTCGCGCTTGTAGTGCCCGGCAAGCTCTGAGGAGAGCACGCAGTCCCAGGGCAGCCCGGCATGGCGTGCCATGTTCACCAGCAGCGAGACGTTGCCGTTGGAGAGCGTTGCCAATATAAAGCGCTGTTTTAGCTGCAATAGGCCTTCCACGCTGTCTGACCAGGGCGTTAAGCGGTGCCATACGCAGTTCAGGTGCGCTTTTTCATCCTCGTCTAGCTGCTCGGCAATACCAAAAGCAATCAGCAGCCGGTCGAGGGTCATGCGGTGCAGGTCATCCAGCTTGGTCCAGGGCAGCTCCCCCTGGCGCACGCGGTTCATCGCCGGGGCATAGCCTGCCCGCCACTCGTCGGCAAACCTTGCCCAATCGACGCTCAGCCCTTTGGACTGGTTCAGCTGTTCGCCTTCGCGAATCACGCTGCTGCGCCAGTCTACTACCGTGCCAAACACATCAAAGGTGAGCGCTTTTATTTCGTGGGCGATGCCTGTTGTCATGGGGTCTCTCCTGTTGGGCCTGAGGGGGTTAGCAAGTGGTCGACCAAGTGGCGGGCGACCACGGGCAGGGCCGCGTAGTGGCGCATACCAATCACCAGTTCGCGGGTGGCCCACTCGTCAGCGAGCGGGATCATGCGTAGTTTGAGGTCGTTCAAGTCGCGGTACAGCGTGCGTTGAGGCAACACGCCGATGCCCATACCGAAATGAATCATGCGGCAAATAGCATCGAAGCTGCGCACTTGAATGCGCATGCGCAGGGTTCGGCCCGCCTGGCTTGCCTGCTCATGGAGCAGGGATTGCAGCGAGGCATCCTGCTGCAAGCCGACAAAGTCGTACTCGGCCGCCTGATGCAGATAGAGCTTGTCATGCACCGCCAGCGGATGATCTTGCGGCGTGACCAATACCAGCTGGTCGCGCCGGTAGGGGCGTACTTCTAAATCATCGGCGGCGACATGGCTGGCAAAGATGCCGATATCCGCCACGCCATCGCGCACGGCGGTAATCGCTTCGCTGCTGGTGCGCTCCTGCAAATCAATTTTGATTTGCGGGTACTCGACGGCAAAGGCGCTTAAATCCTGGGGCAAAAACGCAATAATGGCCGAGGTGTTGGAGTGAATGCGCACATGCCCGCGCACCCCTTCGCCATACTCGCTGAGCTCCGCCTGTAGCCGCGCCACGTCTTCCAGAATGCGCTTGGCATGGTGCAAAAAAGCGCGGCCCGCCGGGGTCAGCTCTACGCCGCGCGGCCGCCGATACAACAGCTCGGTACCCACCAGCGTTTCTAAATCGCTCACCCGCTTGCTTACCGCTGCCAGCGCCAAATGCTCACGCTCGGCCGCGGCGGTTAAACGCCCTTCGTCAGCAATCGCCACAAACAGTCTTAGCGTTACAAAATCAAATCGCAGCATCGTGGTACCCACATAGTGGTTAGGGTTCGCCACTGACGAACGCGTGGTTCCTGATTGCCTAATTGTGGTGGTGCGCTTGCTCACTGATGCTAAATGGCAAACAAAGCATCCCACCTGCTTGGATGATGGGCGTTACCAGGAGCATTTATTATGACCACCCGCCAGCTTCCCCTCGATGGACTTAAAGTCGTAGAGCTTGGCCAACTGATTGCCGGCCCGTTTGCCACCAAACTGCTGGGTGAGTTTGGTGCCGATGTGATCAAAATCGAGCCGCCCGGCACTGGCGACCCGCTTCGCAAGTGGCGCATTCTCGAAGAGGGCACCTCGCTGTGGTGGCATGTACAAAGTCGCACAAAACGCTCGGTGACGCTTGATCTTCGCAGCCAAGAGGGCCAAGACGTGGTGCGCCGCTTAGCCGCCGAAGCCGATGTGGTGGTCGAAAATTTCCGCCCTGGCACCCTGGAAAACTGGGGGCTGGGCTATGAGGCGCTGGCGGCGATTAACCCCAAGCTGATCATGGTGCACGTCTCAGGCTTTGGCCAAACCGGCCCCTATCGCAATAAACCTGGCTTTGGGGTGATTGGTGAAGCCATGGGCGGGCTGCGCTATTTGACCGGCCACGCGGGCGAGCCTTCGGTACGCGTGGGGGTCAGCATTGGCGATTCGCTCTCGGCGCTCTACGCGGTAATTGGCACGCTGCTGGCCCTACAAGAGCGCCAGCGCAGCGGTTTAGGGCAAGAGATCGATGTCGCCCTGTATGAATCCGTGTTCGCCATGATGGAGAGCCTGCTGCCAGAGTTTGATGCCACCGGCCACGTGCGCGAGCCCAGCGGCAGCGCCCTGCCCGGCATCACGCCCTCTAACGCTTACCGCACCCGCGAAGGCGAGTACGTGCTGATTGCCGGTAATGGCGACAGCATCTTCAAACGCCTGATGGGCGTGATTGGCCGAGAGGATTTAGCCAACCACCCCGCCATGGCCCACAACGATGGCCGCAGCCAACACGCCAATGAAATAGACGCTGCTATTGAGGCCTGGACCCAAACCCGCCACCGGGACGACATTCTTAGCGCTTTAGACGACGCCCGCGTACCGGCAGGCTACCCCTACACCGCCGCCGATATTGCCAACGACCCCCACTACCTCGCCCGCGAGATGATTCAAACCGTTACCCGCGCCGATGGCCGCCCGCTCAAAGTGCCGGGCGTGCTGCCTAAACTGAGAGCCACCCCCGGCAGGCTGGGGCAAGGCGGGCCACAGCTGGGCGCGCACACCGATGACGTGCTGGAGGAGCTGGGCATTGATGCCGCCACCCGCGACAAACTGCGTCAGGCAGG
Source organism: Halomonas sp. SIMBA_159 (assembly GCF_046536035.1). Classification (NCBI taxonomy): domain Bacteria; kingdom Pseudomonadati; phylum Pseudomonadota; class Gammaproteobacteria; order Oceanospirillales; family Halomonadaceae; genus Halomonas; species Halomonas sp. SIMBA_159. Next base: position 190,741 of record NZ_JAWJBT010000001.1, on the reverse strand, counting down.
CATTATTTAAGTGGAGAACCCCATGACAACGTTACAAATCAACGAAGTAGCCCCCCGCGATGGCTTTCAGAGCGAAGAGCGCTTTATCCCCACCGAGCAGAAAATCGCGCTGATTGATGCGTTAACGACCACCGGCATTACCCGTATCGAAGCGACCTCGTTTGTCTCTCCCAAAGCCATTCCCAACCTGCGCGACGCCGCCGATGTGGTGAGTGCTATTCAGCGCCGCGAGGGTGTGGACGTCACGGTGCTGGTACCCAACCTAAAAGGTGCCGAGCGGGCGCTGGCCTGCGGCGTGGATGAGATCAATCTGGTGATGTCGGCCAGCAACGCCCACGGCCGCGCAAATCTGCGTATGACGCCGGAGGAGTCGCTGACACAGTTTGCCGCCATTATTCAGGCGGTGCGCGGTAGCGGTGTCTTCATCAATGCCTCGCTCTCCACCGCCTTTGGCTGCCCGTTTGAAGGGCAGGTGCCTGAAGCGCGCGTGTTCACCCTCATTGAGCAGCAGCTGGCACTGGGGGTAGAAGGCATCACGCTGTGCGATACCACCGGCGTGGCGAACCCCGCCCAGGTAGCGGCACTGTGCCGCCAAGTGCTGGAACGCTTTCCCGGCGTGCCGTTTACGCTGCATTTCCACAACACCCGTGGCATGGGCTTGGCAAATGCCCTAGCGGCGTGGCAAGCGGGCATTACTCGGTTTGATGCTTCGCTAGGTGGCTTAGGCGGCTGCCCGTTTGCCCCCGGTGCCACGGGCAATGTGTGCACCGAAGACTTAGTGCATATGTTCGAACAAATGGGCGTTGCCACCGGCGTGAACCTGCCCGCGCTGCTGGACATTTCCGCCACCCTGCCCGAGCTGATCGGCCACGACACGCCTGGGCAAGTGGTGAAAGCGGGCAGCGCGGACCGCTGTTACGCCCTTCCCTGAAAACGTGTTTCCCGCATCCCTGCGTAATTGATAACAACGATAATCTGGTGATTAACCATGTCTAACTCCTCCCCTGTTCCACCGTTAAACCTTGCCCAGCAGTTGATTCAGCGCCATTTAATCAGCGGCGAGCTCACCCCCGGCAATGAAATCGCTCTGCACATTAACCAAGCCCTGCTGCAAGACGTGTTAGGCACGCTGGTAATGTTAGAGCTAGAAGCCATGGGGCTTGACCGGGTACACACCGAGCCCAGCGTGCAGTACATCGACCACGGCCTGGTGCAGGCCGATAACCTAAATGCCGAAACCTACCTGTTTTTAAAGAGCGCCTGCGAGCGCTTTGGAGTGTGGTACTCCGGCCCCGGCAACGGCATTAGCCACCCGGTGCATATGGAAAATTTTGGCGTGCCCGGTGAATCCATTGTGGGTTGCGATAGCCACACCACGGCAGCAGGCGCACTCGGCATGCTGGCGATTGGCGCAGGCGGTATTGAAGTGGCCATGGCGATGGCGGGCGAGCCGCTGTACATCACCATGCCGAAAATCTGGGGCATTAAGCTTGAAGGCCAACTGCCCGATTGGGTCTCAGCCAAGGATATTGTGCTGGAGCTTTTGCGCCGCCACGGCGTGGCAGGCGGCAAAAACACCATGATTGAGTATTACGGGCCGGGGCTAAAGCACCTTTCCGCCATGGACCGCCACGTGCTCGCCAACATGGGCACTGAAATGGGGGCAACGGCCACGGTGTTCCCCAGTGATGATGAGACTCGGCGCTTTCTAGCCTCCCGAGGCCGGGAAGCCGACTGGGTCGCACTGGCCGCCGAGCCCGGCTGCCACTACGACCTGCACGAAACGCTTGATCTCAGCCAGCTGGAGCCCATGATTGCGCTGCCTTCCAGCCCAGACAACGTGGTCACCGTGCGGGAAGCAGCGGGCCAGCCGCTGCATCAGGCGTACATCGGCTCATCAGGCAACCCGGGCTTTCGTGATTTTGCCGTGGTGGCCGAAATCGTGCGCGGCAAGCAGGTGGCCGATGGGGTCTCGCTGGATATCAATCCCTCTTCCCGCCAAGTGCTGACCACGCTGATTGAGCAAGGCTATTTAGCCGACTTAGTCGCCAGCGGTGCCCGCTTGCACCAAGCAGGCTGCAATGGCTGTATTGGTATGGGCCAGGCCCCGGCGGTGGGGCTCAACAGCCTGCGCACCGTGCCGCGCAACTTCCCGGGCCGCTCCGGCACGCGGGAGGACAGCGTGTTTTTATGCAGCCCGGAAACCGCGGCGGCTTCAGCGCTGGCGGGGGTAATTACCGACCCACGCACTCTCGATATGCCCTACCCGCGCCCCCAGGAGCCCGCCAACATTGAAGTGAACCGCGCGCTGTTTAATGCGCCGCTGCCGCCCCATGAGGCAAAGCTAAAAGCGCTGCAAAAAACCGAGAACACCCCGGCCCTGCCAGAGCTTAGCCCTCTGCCTAACCGTTTGGACGTACCCGTGCTGCTGGTGGCGGGCGACAACATCTCCACCGACGACATTATGCCTGCCGGACAGCGGGTGCTGCCCTACTGGAGTAGCGTGTATGCCTCGGCACCGTTTACCTTTGAAGCGGTCGACCCGGATTATGCCGAGCGTGCAGAAAGCACCCGTACTCAGGGCGGGCACGTGATTATTGGCGGGGCCAACTACGGGCAAGGCTCCAGCCGAGAAAATGCCGCGCTGGTGCCGCGTTACTTAGGGCTACAGGTGGTGGTGGCGAAGAGTTTTGCGCGTATTCACTGGCAAAATTTGATCTGCTTTGGTGCGCTGCCACTAACCTTTACCCGCGAGGAAGATATCGCACAGCTAGCGCAAGGTGACCGCTTAGTGATCGAGGATCTCTACGCGCAGTTGGAAAGTGGGGCGACGCTCACCGGGCAGATCCCCGGTAAGGGCGAGATAACGCTGCATCATGGGTTCAGCTCCCGCCAGCGGGAGCTGATTACCCAAGGTGGTGTGATCAACCACCTACGCCAACGTCAGGCTTAAAACGCTTCCCAGTCGTCTTCGCTGCCTTTGGCGGGTGCCGGTTTAGAGGAGAGCGCTGGGCGCTTTAGCTCTTGGCTTGCACCCGCGCTGCTGGTGGGCAGCGCTTGGCGCGATGGGCTTTTTGATTGACGCGGAGCGGGCGCGCCTTCTCCCAGCACAAACGAGTTGATTAGTTCGTTCAGATGCTCGGCATGGCGGCGCATATCCGCCGCCGCGGTGGTGGACTCTTGCACCATGGCCGCGTTCTGCTGCGTCATGGTGTCCATTTCGGCCACGGCGGTATTGATCTGCCCGATACCGCTGCTCTGCTCTTTGGCCCCAGCGCTAATTTCTCCAATCACGTCGGTTACTTTCGAGACGCTTTCGACGATCTCACGCATGGTGGCTCCGGCGTTGCGCACCAGCTCCGTGCCGCTCTGGGTATGCTGCACCGAGGCATCAATCAGGCCACGGATCTCTTTAGAGGCGTTGCTGGAGCGGCTGGCCAGCGTGCGGACTTCTTCCGCCACCACCGCAAAGCCTCGGCCATGCTCACCCGCGCGAGCGGCTTCTACCGAGGCGTTCAAAGCCAAGATATTGGTCTGGAAGGCAATCGCATCAATCATGGTGATGATTTCACTGATGCGCGTGGCAGAGTCGTTGATATCGCGCATGGTGCGCTCAACCTGCTCCATCGACGCTTCACCCTGATGGGCCACTTCAGCGGTGGATTGCACTAACTTATTGGCCTGCTGGGCGTTATCCGCGCTGTGGCTCACGGTAGAGGTAATCTCTTCCATCGAGGCCGAGGTTTGCTGCAAATTCGCGGCTGCCTGCTCGGTGCGGGTCGCCAGCTCTTCGGAGCTGTGAGAGATTTCACCCGCCGAGTGATAAACACTTGCCGTGCTGCGGCGTACATCGAGCAGGGTATCCTGCATGCGGCCAACGAAGGCGTTGAACTGCACGGCTAGGTTGCCCACTTCATCGTTGCTTTCCACCGAGAGGCGGCGGGTTAAATCACCCCGGCCTTGGGCAATATCACCCATGGCATCGGCCGTGCGCCTGATCGGGCCAACAATGCGGCGCACCACTCCAACCGCGAATAGGGCCACCACTGCAAACAGCACAGCGCCTAGCAGTGCGGCAAAGATAATCGAGTCTCTTAGGTCCGCATTGGCCGCTGCTTCTAGCTCAGCTACTGCGGCGTCTACATCCGTGACGTAAACACCTGCCCCGAGCATCCAGCCCCATTTTTCGAGACGGTCAATGTAGGAGTGTTTCGGCTCCACATCGCTGGTACCGGGGTACTCCCAGGGGTATTCATAGAAACCACCGCCTGACTGGGCAATCTGTATCATATCGCGAACCAGGTAGTCGCCATTGGGGGTTTGCAGGTCAATTAAGTTGGTGCCCTGGCGATCAGGCGAAAACGGCAGCACGATATTGGTGCCGTCGTATTCATAAACAAAGACATAGTTATTGCCTTCAAAGCGCATGGCTCGAAGCATATCCGCTGCCTGCACTTTGGCGTCGGCGTCGTTAGCGCCTGCTTGATCATAAATAGGTGCAATCGCGGTCGTTGCCATCTGGACAATATCGCGCACAGAGTTACGCCGCTCTTCAATGAGCAAATCGCGCTGTTCGGCAATCGTTTGACGGGTATCCTGCGTGCGGCTGTAGGCATCAAACGCTACCAACGCGACGGTTACCAGCAACAGAGGAAGCAGCACTAATATCAGTACTTTCGTTTGAAGGCTGACGCTGCGTTTTTTCATCGTAGAGGGAGGGGTCGCCATTACGTATCTTCCGGTTGTGTCGTGGTCAGATGTTTGAATTTTTGTGCATTTGTTATCGGCTTACTATGTGCCAACTTTAACCACTTGCGCCGTTTTTCTTCTTTATAAGCAGCAAATTAAGACAAGAACGCAGCTTTCATAACATACGTTAAGGTTATCAGTCGCTTATCAGTCCACTGTAGCGGAGTGGTGGCCAAGGACGGCCCGTTTTGGCACGATGCTAGCCACGAAACAACGCTGCCCAGCTCCCTTAATCCAGGAGCTGGGCAGCTTTTTTTTCCTGCTCAGATAGAGCAGAACAACCTTACGCTAACGCCGCCTGCGGGCGACGCTCGTCCAGCATGCCTTTATCGAGAATAAAGCGGATGATCTCTTCAAGCCCCACGCCATCGTAGAGGTTGGTGAACACGAACGGGCGCTCGCCGCGCATCTTTTTCGAGTCGCGTTCCATCACCTCCAGTGAGGCGTGAACCTGCTCAGCAATATCGATTTTGTTGATAATCAGCAGGTCTGATTTGGTGATGCCGGGGCCGCCTTTGCGGGGTATTTTGTCGCCTGCCGACACGTCGATCACGTAGAGCGTCAGATCAGAAAGCTCGGGGCTAAACGTGGCGGAAAGGTTGTCACCGCCGGACTCAACCAACACTAGCTCAAGCTTGGGGTGACGGGCGTGTAGCTCATCAATCGCCGCTAGGTTCATCGAGGCATCTTCACGAATCGCCGTGTGCGGGCAGCCGCCGGTTTCAACACCCAAGATGCGATCCGCGGGCAGCGCATCGTGCTTAAGCAGGAAGTCGGCATCTTCGCGGGTATAGATATCGTTGGTGACCACGGCGATATCGTAGTAATCCCGCAGCGCGGTACAGAGCTGCTTGAGCAGGGCGGTTTTACCTGAACCGACCGGGCCACCCACGCCAACGCGTAAACAGTGAGTCATGGTTTTCTCCTAAATAACAACGCTCTTTAGCTTCTAAACAAGCGGGAATATTGGGTTTCGTGTAGGGCGCTGGCCAGCGCCACGCCGGGCAGCGCGGGGCCAAGTTCGTCATCTTCTAGCCGCTGGGCCTTCTCGACGGCATTCACCAGCTCGCCACGCAACTGCTCGATAATGCGCTGGGCAGCAGTGTGGCCCAGCGGCAGCGCCTTACAGGCCACCGCGAGCTGGTTTTCCAGCCACGCCCAGCCAAAGCCGAGCTGCGCTTGGCGCATGGGGATGCCGCGCTGGTAAGCCGCCCAGGCAAATAGGGTCACATAGCCTGCCTGCACCGGTAGCAAGGGCGTGAGTGAGTCTTCACTAGGCAGTCCTGCATTTTTTGGTAATAGGTCGAGACTGCCCAGTAGCCGCTTCAGCGATGCACCCAAGCGGCTGTCTTCAGCGGCCAATTCCGCGGTTTCACGGGTGGCGGCCAGCCAGTCGTCCCACTCTGCCACCGCAGCGCCATCCTGCTCCTCGAAAGCGCGATATAGTCGCTCGATCAGCGGCAGTTCACAGCAGCTTATGCCATCTTCCAGCACGCCGGATAGCCAATGAGACAGGCTTGGCTCATCACTCACCCAGCCCAACTCAAAAGCGCTCTCCAGCCCTTGGGAAAAGGCGAAGGCCCCAATGGGCAGTGCGGGGCTGACGAGCTGCATCAGCCCTAACAGGGCGAGGTCTGAGGGCTGCTCAGTGGGCATGGTGGTGCTCATGGTCGTGGTCGTGGGAATGAGCGTGCCCATGGCCGTGGCCGTGCGAATGGCTATGCGAATGCCCACCGCCCACTTGGTTGTAAGCGCCCGGCTCGGGGTCGAAGGTGGCGTTGTGGTGCTCAAGCGTAGCACCCAGCAGCTCGGCCAGCTCTTCGAGGACGTGGTCGGGTGGGAAGCGTACCCAGCCGCCTTTCGCATCTTCACCCAGCGCGAGCTGCACATGGCGGTTGCCGAGGTGGTACGCCAGCCGAGCCAGGGGTAAACCAGTACTCACTTGCGCGGTCACCACGGGTTCGATCGCGGCGCAAATGCGCACGATCTCGCCGTTTTCGGCTTTGAGACCTTCGCCATCGCGCAGCACGGGGCCGCGATCCAGAAACAGCCCCAGCGGCTGGCCGCTGTCGCTTTCGGCTTTTAAGCGGCCGCGAATGCGTAGTTCAAAGGGCAGTGTCAGTGTGTCGCTGGCGGCGCTTGCGTCTATCGGCCCTAAGCGCTCAATTAATTTCAGCATGCTCTCATCCTTTTTCGATCCATGAAGGCTGAGCCGGGGGTAGGCCGTAGAGAGGGTCTTTTGCCATGGATGGCAAAAGTAGCGTACAGGGACGTATTTACAGCGCCCTCTCGTAGGCCTACCCCCGGCGCCCCGGGCAACAACTCAATCAAAACAAGTGATACCGCTGCGCTAGCGGTAGCTCGGTTGCGGGCTCGCAGGTGAGCAGTTCGCCGTCGCAGCGCACTTCGTAGGTTTGCGGGTCGACGGTGAGTTCTGGGCAGGCATCGTTGAGCTTCATATCTTTTTTACGCACGCCGCGCACGTTCTTACAGGCGGAAAGCGTGCTTTGTAGTCCCAGTCGCTCTTTAATGCCTGCGTCTATTGCCGCTTGGCTGACAAAGTTGAGCCGCGTCTGGCTGGCGGCGCGGCCAAAGGTGCCGAACATGGGGCGGTAGTGCACCGGCTGCGGCGTGGGAATCGAGGCGTTGGGGTCGCCCATGGGCGCACCGGCAATCATGCCGCCTTTCAGAATCAGCGCGGGTTTGACGCCAAAGAAGGCGGGCTTCCACAGCACCAAATCCGCCAGCTTACCGACTTCAATCGAGCCGACTTCGTGGGCAATGCCGTGGGTAATGGCGGGGTTAATGGTGTATTTGGCGATATAGCGCTTGGCGCGCAGGTTATCGGCCCCTAACGCTTCATCTTCCGGCAACAGGCCGCGCTGCACTTTCATTTTGTGGGCGGTTTGCCAGGTGCGGCAGACAACTTCGCCCACGCGGCCCATGGCCTGGGAGTCGGAGGCGATCATCGAGATCACGCCCAGGTCGTGGAGGATATCCTCGGCGGCGATGGTTTCGCGGCGAATGCGTGAATCCGCAAACGCGACGTCTTCGGGAATATTGGGGTCCAGGTGGTGGCAAACCATGAGCATGTCGAGATGCTCGTCGATGGTGTTCACCGTGTAGGGCCGCGTGGGGTTGGTGGAAGACGGCAGCACGTACTCTTTGGAACAGGCGGTGAGGATATCTGGGGCGTGGCCACCGCCTGCGCCTTCGGTGTGGTAGGTGTGAATGCCGCGCTCTTTAAACGCCGCCAGGGTGTCTTCCACAAAGCCGGATTCGTTGAGCGTGTCGGTGTGGATGGCGATCTGCACATCGTACTTTTCCGCCACGCTCAGGCAGGTATCAATCGAAGCGGGGGTGGTGCCCCAGTCTTCATGCAGCTTGAGACCCATCGCGCCCGCTTCCAGCTGCGCTTCGAGCCCTTCCGGCAGGCTAGCGTTGCCTTTGCCGAGCAGGCCGATGTTCATGGGCAGGTCGTCCACTGCTTGAAGCATTTTGCCAATGTGCCAAGCGCCGGGGGTGCAGGTGGTGGCGTTGGAGCCGGTGGCAGGGCCAGTGCCGCCGCCCAGCATGGTGGTGACACCGCTCATTAGCGCTTCTTCCACCTGCTGGGGGCAGATAAAGTGGATATGGGCGTCGATGCCACCGGCGGTGAGGATTTTGCCTTCACCAGCAATCACTTCGGTGCCGGGGCCAATCACGATTTCCACATCGGGCTGGGTATCGGGGTTGCCTGCTTTACCAATGGCGGCGATGCGACCGTTTTGCAGCCCCACATCGGCTTTGACGATGCCCCACCAGTCTAAAATCAGCGCGTTGGTGATCACGGTATCCATCACCGAGGCATCCTGGCGCTGGCTTTGGCCCATGCCATCACGGATGACTTTGCCGCCGCCGAACTTCACTTCTTCACCGTAGTGGGTGGCGTCTTTTTCGACTTGAATCCACAGCTCGGTGTCGCCCAGGCGTACTCGGTCGCCGACCGTGGGGCCGTACATATCGGCGTAGGCTTGCCGACTGATTTTGTTTACCGGTTTCATATTTGCCTCTGCCTCAAGCGTTGAGTCCAGTGCCGGGCGGCCATCGTCTGTGTGACACGCTGTGAATACATCCCTGTAAGCTTGACTGCGCCATCCATGGCGCAGACAGTCACCCAGCCGATGCCCGCCCTACCGTCGGTTGTTCTTTATTAAGCCGTTGGCTAATCCAGCGCACCCATCACATCGCCCCGGAAGCCGTAGATTTCACGCTTGCCGACAAACGGAATCAGCGTGACTTCGCGGGTTTGGCCGGGTTCGAAGCGGATGGCGGTGCCGGCGGCGACGTCCAGGCGATAGCCACGGGTTTTATCCCGGTCAAACACCAGCGCAGGGTTGGCTTCAGCAAAGTGGTAGTGGGAGCCAAGCTGAATGGGCCGGTCGCCGGTGTTGGCCACCTCTACGGTGATACGCTCGCGACCCGCGCACAGCTCGATATCACCTTCTTGTAACTGATACTGTCCTGGAATCATTGGGCCGGACATCATGGCGCTCTCCTAGCGGGGGACGGTTAGTTGATCGGCGTGTGGACGGTGACCAGCTTGGTGCCATCGGGGAAGGTGGCTTCTACCTGCACTTCATCGACCATCTCCGCCACGCCTTCCATCACGTCGTCTCGGGTCAGGATCTCGCGACCATAGCTCATTAAATCCGCTACGCTGCGGCCATCCCGTGCGCCTTCCATAATCTCAAAGCTGATCAGCGCTACCGCTTCGGGGTAATTCAGTTTTAAACCACGCGCTTTGCGGCGTTCGGCAAGCTGGGCGGCGGTAAACAGCATCAGCTTGTCTTTGTCTCGTGGGGTCAGTTCCATGGAGTGTCTCCAGCGTTATCAGCGAGTTGCTAATTAAGTTAGCCAAATGCGCGGCGTGTGCGCTTCGCGCTCGATCCAGCGCGGCCGAAGCAGGTGCCAGGCCTGCTCACACAGCGCCCAGGCTTCGTTACGAGAAGTGCCTAGATAGCGCAGCAGCAGTACGCCGTGGCGCACGGTTACCGCCCAGCGGGGGTTATCCGGCAGTACTTCGCGCAGCGCTTCAATGGCCGCAGCGGCATCGTCAATGCCCACCGCCCAGAGCGTGGCCTGCACCGTTGCGCCGCCCTGCCCCCAGCGGCCCGCAAAGCGTGGATGCGCGGGGTCTAGCGGCTGGCGTTCAATCCACAGCGGTTTGCCATCTAGGGTTAAGCGAAAGTGCTGTTCAATACGCCCAGAGACATAGGGCAGGTCGCTTGCTGGGCGGCCGAGCGCCATTACTTCCCAGCCTAGGCAGCGGGCATTACCCTGCAGCGCGATATGGGTGCACTGAGTGCCCTTTGAGCCGTTAAACGCAATGGTTTCCTGGGGCAGCCACTCTAAGGTGCCGCCCTCTTCTACCGTCAGCTCGGTGTGCTGTGTCCAGGCCACGCCTTGGCTGTCGGCTTTGTAGAGCTTATTGGCAGCGGGCGTGGTGAGCAGCGCATGGGCATCGCGCTCGATATGAGCACGAATGGTCAGCGCATCACCGCTCACGAGCCCGCCGGGCGGGTGCAATACGTAAACGTGGCACGCTTCCTGGCTGCCTTCCGGGTAGAACGGACGCTGTACCCGTAACGGCCCTTGGTGGCGCGCCTGCACTAACCGGGTCACGCCATCGCGGTTGGCAAAGCGTAGGACCAGCGAGGCGGCCCAGCGGCGCTCGGCGTCAAAGCGGTGGCCGGAACCAGCAGCGGGTGGGGCGAGTTCGCTCAACATCATGGGGCGCTGTCGCTTCCTTGTGGATAAATCATTGCCTTACGAATGCAAAGAATGCGCCAAAATGGTGAAAGTGCGATTCAGGCAGCGCCAAAACGCTTTTATAGCCTGAAGCGGCTCTCTTTATGCTGTTCAATCAGGGTAAAAAGCACCATAAACGAGCAAAAACATATTCAAACGCACCAAATAAGTGCGACTGCAACCCCCCTCTTTCGCGGCAATACACCACAGCGTTAATCGCAGGCATCGGGTACTTTGCATCGGTATGACGCTGTAAACTGCTTAGCCGTCATTCAGGCAGCCCACAAAGCGTAGTTTGAGATGCGATCTTTCCGCTCAGCCAACTCTTTTTGGTATCGCACAGCGCTCTATTTAGCGTTCGTGGCGATCTACCTGCTCTTTGCTGGGCCGCTGTTCTCGCAATTGCAGTCTCAATGGCAGGCGCTGGATCACTCTTCAAAACATGCACACGGACATGATGCCGCGCCGCATGGCACATCGGCGGGTCCGTCATCTCATCACGATGACCCGCTGCATCACTGGCATCACCAGTGTGACTATTGCGGTATATGGCAAAAAACGCCTACCGCCCCTCACCATTTACCCGCCATTGGCAGTGTGGCCTTTATCACACGTACGCCGCTGCCAGCGGCCTTTGCCCAGCGCGCTGCTGCGGTACAAGTCTACCCCCACGCCTATCCTCGCGCTCCGCCCTCGTTAAAGGTCATTTAACTCAAAGGGTTTACCACTCCAACGGTTTACCTAACTGGCCAGCTAAGAACGGGCTTGGCGGGCAAATAAATATCGCGTCTTGAACGCCGTGTGAGCGCCGCCGCGTGCGGGTAACACGGTGCTTTGAGCGCTTGGAGCGTGTGCATGACGACAATGAGTTCCACACAGACAACGCGCAAAGCGTCGCTTGATCTGTATCGCGCTGTTTGGCGCTGGCATTTTTATGCAGGCCTGTTAGTTCTGCCTTTTTTAATCGCGCTCTCACTGACCGGGGCACTCTATTTATTTGATGACGAGCTGGATGCGCTCATTCATTCAGATCTCAAGCGCGTGCAAGTTCAGCAGACCACCCAGCCTGCCGCCTCACTCGTTAGCTCGGCACTGCGGGATTACCCCGGCACGGCGGTGACATACACCTCGCCCGCCACCCCCGAAAGCTCAGCGGAAGTGACCGTTAACTCACTAACCGGTGAACGGCTGGCCGTGTATGTAAACCCTTATACGGCTGAGGTGCTGGGCTCGTCGGATGACCGGGGTACGGTGATGTGGACCGTTCGTTACCTGCATAGCTTCAAGTTCTTCGGGCAAACCCCGCGCAAGCTGATTGAGATTGCCGCGGGCTGGTCGATTTTGTTGGTCGCCACCGGCATTTATCTCTGGTGGCCGCGCAACGGTAGCGGCGGCGTAGTGAACGTGCGCGGCAAACCCAAAAGCCGAGTGTTCTGGCGCGACCTGCACGCGGTGCTGGGTATTTTTATTGGTGGGTTCATTGTGTTTTTGGCCCTTACCGGTATGCCGTGGTCGGGCGTTTGGGGGGCACAGGTGAACGAATGGGCCAACGGCAATAACTTTGGCTACCCGGCTGGCGTTCGGGTGGAAGTGCCGATGTCCAACGCTTATTTAAGCGACCAGGGCAGCACCAGCTGGTCGCTGGAGCAGGCGCAAGTGCCAGAATCAATGCCACCTGCCGTGCCTGCCCCGCGCATTGGGTTGAACAACGCAGTGGCTCAGTTAGAAGCGCTGGGCCTACAGCAGGGCTACAGCGTCAATCTGCCAACCACGGCCGCCGGAGTGTATACCGGCTCGATTTATCCCGATGACTTAACCCAGCAGCGTGTGATTCACCTCGATCAATACAGCGGTGAGCCGCTGCTCGATATGAGCTACGCCGACTATGGCCCGCTAGGCCGCTGGCTGGAATTTGGGATTAACGTTCACTTGGGGCAGGAGTTTGGGCTCATCAACCAGCTCTTCCTGCTGGCAGTATGCATCGCCATCATCGTGATGTGCGTTTCCGCAGGCGTGATGTGGTGGAAGCGTCGCCCATCAGGTGCCATGGGCGTGCCGCCCTTGCCCACCGATAAACGCGTGTTTCGTGGGCTAATCGTTCTTCTTGTGATTGGCGGCGTGCTGTTCCCGCTCGTTGGGGCGTCTTTGATCGTGATGCTGATCATCGACTGGCTGATCGTGCGGCCACTTCAGGAACGCCACCCCGCTCGCCAAGGCTAACAGGGCGGTAGGCTGACGCGGCGGGCTGACTTAGTGCGCCGCGTGCCCATGATCATGGGCATCTTCATGGTGGCTACCTTCCGGAGAGGCACCCACTGGCAGCACCTGAAGCTCAATTTCCATCGGCTCGGCGTGCTGGAATTCCAACGTTACAGGGACGGGCTCACCCTCCACGATGGGTGAGCCCAGTTCCATAAACATCAAGTGCAAACCGCCCGGCGCCAGCGTCACGCTCTCGCCCGCCGGTAGCTCGATGCCACCGGGCAGGGGTGCCATGCGCATCACATCGCCATCCATCTCCATAATATGAATCTCGACACGCTCGGTGAGCGAGCTGGTCGCCCCCAGCAGCATGTCATCGCCATCGCCGTGATTGGTGAGGGTGACAAAGCCACCGCCCGCCCCGGCCCCCGGCGGCGTTGCACGGGTCCAGGGTTGCGCCACTTCAATAGAGGAGTGGCCTTCCATGGCATCCGAGTGGTCGCTGCCATGATGAGCCGCCATCAGCGGGGTGCTCATGAACAGCATTGCGGTTAACAGCGTAAAACGGCGCATCAACATAGTGTTCTCCGTGGGTCACATCGCCAAAACCTAGCGCTTAACGCGATATTACTCAGTGACAGCGGCAACCACCACCCGATACACGGCTACAAACCGGGTGTGGATAACTTAAACCGTTAAATGCTGCTTAATCAGCTCGTTAGAGAGTTCACTGATCTCGCCTTTGGCGACCGGACGTCCGCGATCCATAATCACGAAGCGGTCGGCGTATTTGCGAGCGAAGGGCAGCTTTTGCTCGACCAGCAGCACCGTTAAACCATCCTCTTTGATCAGTTGGCGAATCACCTGGCCGATTTGGGCGACGATATTGGGCTGAATGCCTTCTCCTGGCTCATCAAGAATCAGCAGCTTAGGCTCGATCACCAGTGCGCGGCCAATGGCGAGCTGCTGCTGTTGGCCGCCGGATAAATCGCCGCCCCGGCGGTGCTTCATCTCTTTGAGTACCGGAAACAGCTCGTAGATACGCTCCGGGATTTTTTTCAGCCCGTCGCCTCGGGCGGCCAGCCCGGTACGCAGGTTCTCCTCCACCGTTAGCAGCGGGAAGATCTGTCGCCCCTGGGGCACAAAGCCGATGCCCATGCGCGAGCGCGCTTCCACGGCTTTTTTGGTGAGTTCGATCTCACTGCCATCGCCCTGGTAGCGCAGCTGGCCGCTTTTCACCGCGACTTCTCCCATGATGGCTTTCATCAGCGAGGTTTTACCCACCCCGTTGCGGCCCATCACACAGGTGCACTGCCCGGCGGGCACGTCTAGGTCTAAGTCCCACAGCGTATGGCTCTCGCCGTAGAACTGGTTGAGTTTTTCAATCGCCAGCATCAAGCGCTCTCCTCTTCATCCGACCCTAGATACACTTCGACCACTTTGGGGTCGTTGGAGACCTGATCCATACTGCCTTCGGCCAGCACGCTGCCCTGGTGCAGCACGGTTACTTTGCGCGCAATCGAGCGTACAAAGCCCATGTCGTGCTCTACCACCACCACCGACTGCTTGCCAGCAAGCCCCGTGAGCAGCTCGGCGGTGCGCTCCATCTCCTGTTCGGTCATCCCGGCCACCGGTTCATCTACCAGTAGCAGGCGTGGGCGCTGCATCAGCAGCATACCAATCTCCAGCCACTGCTTTTGGCCGTGGGAGAGAATCCCGGCGGGCTGGAAGCGCAGCGCAGTCAGGCCGATGGTTTCCAGCACGTCGTCAATGCGGTCTTTAATCTCCCCGGTCATCCGGGCGGTTAGCGTGGGGAAGATGCGCTTGTCGGCGGCCATGGCTAGCTCCAGGTTCTCGAATACGCTGAGCGCTTCGAACACCGTGGGCTTCTGGAATTTGCGGCCAATGCCGAGGCTAGCGATTTCCGGCTCGTTCATCTGCAGCAGGTTATGGCGGCTGCCGAACCATACGCTGCCTTCGGTGGGGCGGGTTTTGCCGGTGATGATGTCCATCATGGTAGTTTTACCGGCCCCGTTAGGGCCGATAATGCAGCGCAGCTCGCCGTCGTCGATGGTCAGGTTCAGGTTATTGATCGCCTTGAAGCCATCAAAGCTGACGGTGACATCTTCCATATACAGAATCGGGCCGTGGCGCACGTCGACCGGCGAGGCCTCGGTGGCCATAAAATCAAACACCCGATCCCGCGCTTTTAGCGATTGTAATAGGCTCATGCGGCGGCCTCCTTGGGTGGGTGATCATCCTCTTTGCGGCGCTTTAGGTGGCCTAACAGCCCCGCTACACCTTTGGGTAGCAGCACCGTGACCAGCACGAATAGCGCGCCCAGAGCGAACAACCAGGCGTCGGGCATAATGCCGGTGAAGATGGTTTTGGCGTAGTTGACCAAAATCGCGCCGATCACCGCGCCGTACAGCGTGGCCCGGCCACCCAGCGCCACCCACAATACAATTTCAATCGAGAACAGCGGCGAGAATTCGCTGGGGTTGATAATGCCCACCTGCGGCACATAGAGCGCCCCAGCAAGGCCCGCCAGCATAGCCGAGACCACGAAGACAAACAGCTGGAAGCGCTCGACGCGATAGCCAATAAAGCGCGTGCGCGCTTCGGCATCGCGAGTTGCCACACATACCCGGCCCAGCTTGCTGGTTACGATTGCCCGGCAGAGGATATAGCCCAGCGCCAGCGCCACGCCGGTGGCGATAAACAGCCCCAAGCGCGTGGCATCGCTACGCAGGTTAAAGCCCAGCAGCTCGCGGAAGTCGGTCAGGCCGTTATTGCCGCCAAAACCCATCTCGTTGCGGAAGAAGGCCAGCATCAGGGCAAACGTTAGCGCCTGGGTGATGATCGAGAGATACACCCCCGTCACCCGTGAGCGGAAAGCCAAAAAGCCGAACACCAGCGCCAGCAGCCCCGGTGCCAGTAGCACCATGGCAAAGGCGAACCAGGCCATATCGAAACCGTGCCAATACCAGGGCAGGCTGTCCCAGTTGAGGAACACCATAAAGTCCGGCAGTACCGGGTGGCCGTAGGTGCCGCGGTCACCGATTTGGCGCATCAAGTACATGCCCATGGCGTAGCCGCCAATGGCAAAAAACGCCCCATGGCCCAGACTCAAGATGCCCAGGTAGCCCCATACTAAATCTACCGCGACGGCGAGCAGCGCGTAGCTCAGGTACTTGCCGAACAGGTTAACGGTGTAAGCGTTCACATGCAGCGGGTGCCCCTGGGGCACCGCCAGATGCAGCACGGTGACCAGCAGCAGCGCGGCAAACAGCACGCCGAGGAAGGTCTGAGTGGCCCGCTCACCGAACGGGCGCGTCAACCAAAACTGGCTGGATGTTGCTTGCGTCATCATGGGTTAGCCCTCCGCAGCCCGGCCCTTCTGCGGGAAGAGTCCACGCGGGCGTTTTTGAATAAACAGAATGATGAAGACCAGCACGATAATCTTGGCCAGCACCGCGCCCGCCCAGGGTTCCAGCACCTGGTTGATCACCCCCAGCGATAGCCCTGCCACCAGCGTGCCCCACAGGTTACCCACGCCGCCGAACACCACCACCATGAACGAGTCAATGATGTAGTTCTGGCCGAGGTTGGGGCCTACGTTGGTGAGCTGGGAGAGCGCCACGCCCGCCAAGCCCGCCACGCCGGAACCCAGCGCAAACGTCATGATATCCACACGGGTGGCGCGAATACCCATAGAGCGCGCCATGGCGCGGTTTTGGGTCACGGCACGCACTTCAAGCCCTAAGCGGGTGCGGCGCATAATCAGCATCAGCGCGGCAAACACCACCAGCGCAAAGCCAAGCACGTACATACGGTTGAGGGTCAGCGAGAGCGCGTCGTTGATGACCAGCGAGCCGCTCATCCACTCTGGCGTCACCACGGTGCGGTTGAGCGGTGAAATCACCGTACGCACCAGCTGCTGCAAAATCAGGCTGATACCGAAAGTGGCCAGCAGGGTTTCCAGCGGGCGGCCTTTGAGGAACTGAATCACGCCCCGCTCAATGGCAATGCCCACCAGCGCCGCCACCATAAAGCCTGCGGGGATCGACAGAATCAGCGCCAGCCCGGGCTGGCCCGGCAGCAGTTGCTGCATCATCCAGGTGGTGTAAGCGCCTAACATCATCAGCTCGCCATGGGCCATGTTGATCACGCCCATCACGCCAAAGGTAATCGCCAGGCCAATCGCTGCCAGCACCAGCACCGAGCCCAAGCTCAAGCCGAAGTAGAGCGTTTCCAGGCCCCGGTTAATCTTGAGCTGCTGTTCAATACCGGCCAGCGCCGCCGCTGCCGCATCGGCAACAATCGGGTCGCCGCTGTTCGCGGCACGGCCTAGCGCCACACGAGCACGCGGGTGAAGGCTGCCGGTGAGCGCCTCGACACCCGCCATCTCGCCCTGCTCGGCGCGATAAATCGCCACCGCCTGAGCCAAGCGCGTGCGAACGTACTCATCTTCCGCGTCGGCAATCACCGGCGTCAGCGTCTCGGCCAGCTCGCCGTCCACTTCGCCCAGCAAGCGGTCGGCGGAAGTGCGGCGGCGCTCTACGTTAGGCGAGTAGAGGTCCACCACGGCAATGGCGCTGCGCAGCTGGTTACGCAATGCGTTATTAATGCCCACACGCTCCAAGTCGCGGCGGGACATTTCGCCCAGCGGCTCGTTGGTCAGCGCATCCGCCACCGGCCAGTCACGGCCACGGTTCTCAAGCACCAGCACGAAGCGGCCATCGTCGGTGCGCTGAAGGCGGCCATCCAGCAGCGCCTGCAGCCAGTCGCGGGCGCGCTCATCATCGCTTTGCAAAATAGCGGTAATGGCTTCGCCTTTATCGCGGTAGGAGTCCACATCCAGCGCGGTCAACAGCGCGAGTGCGGCTTGGTCATCGGGGGTCGAGGAGCTGCTTTGTGCCTGCGCCGACACGGCGGTGCCGAGTAGCATCAAGCACAGCAGCCCCAAGGAAAGGAAACGCCTCATGGGGTTCTTCCTTTGGTGATCAAATGGGGGAGATAGCGTGCTCCCCTACTGCGCCATTGCGCTGGCGCAGTAGGGGACGAAAGTTACTCGGCGAGCGCTGCTTCGGCTTCTTCTGCTGCGGTGCTGCCACCACAGGAACCGTTCACAACGTTAAAGTTGCCGCACTCCATGGGCTTGCGCCAATCAGAGATCAGGTCACGGGAGCCCGGCAGGTAATCCGACCACGCATCACCGGCCACGGTAGAGGGCGTTTGCCAGACGATATCGAACTGGCCGTTATCCTGAACTTCACCAATCAGCACCGGCTTGGTGATGTGGTGGTTAGGCATCATCGCCGCGTAACCGCCGGAGAGGTTCGGTACGGTCACGCCGATAATCGCGTCTTTCACCGTATCCACATCGGTGGTGCCCGCTTTACGCACGGCTTCGGCCCACATATTGAAGCCGATGTAGTGCGCTTCCATGGGGTCGTTGGTCACCGACATCTCGTCACCGGTGTGCTCGATCCAGGCGTCGATAAAGTCGTAGTTGGCGTCGGTGTCAACGCTCATGAAGTAGTTCCAGGCGGCCAGGTGGCCCACCAGTGGTGCAGTGTCGATACCGGAAAGCTCCTGCTCACCCACCGAGAAGGCGATAACGGGGATATCCGCCGCATCAATGCCTTGGTTAGCCAGTTCGCGGTAGAACGGCACGTTGGCATCGCCGTTAATGGTGGAGATCACGGCGGTGGGTTTGCCCTCTTCGCCAAAGCGGCGGATTTCAGAAACGATGTTCTGCCAGTCCGAGTGACCAAACGGCGTGTAGTTGACCATGATGTCTTCTTCCGCCACGCCGTGCTCATCTTTCAGGAACGCTTCTAAGATGCGGTTGGTAGTACGCGGGTAGACGTAGTCGGTGCCGATCAGCGCGAAGCGCTCGATACCTACTTCGTTGATCAAATACTCAACGGCAGGAATGGCCTGCTGGTTGGGGGCGGCGCCGGTGTAGAAGACGTTTTCAGACGACTCTTCGCCCTCATACTGCACCGGGTAGAACAGTAAGCCGTTGAGCTCTTCTACCACCGGCAGCACTGCTTTACGGGAAACGGAGGTCCAGTTGCCGAAGATCACATCCACTTCTTCCTGGGCCAGCAGCTCGCGGGCGCGCTCGGCAAACAGCGGCCAGTTGGAAGCGGGGTCGACCACCACGGCTTCCAACTGACGACCCAGCAGGCCACCGGCTTCGTTCTGCTGCTCAATGAGCATTTCCACGGTGTCTTTCAGGGTCGATTCACTGATGGCCATGGTGCCAGAGAGCGAGTGCAAAATACCGACTTTGATCGGGTCATCTTCTTGGGCCACCGCTTGCGCGCTGGCGCCCATCACAGCGGCGGTGATCAGGGCAGTGGCGAAACGGCTAAGGGTACGTGGGTGTGTCTTGCGCTGCAGTGTGGTCACTTGAACCTCCTTGCGCCCCTTATGGTTGGGGCTCGTTATTGGGGTACCGCGACCAAGCGTTGTCGTTATTGAGGCGACGGGGCACTTGGTGCGTCCACTCGTGGGTCGCGAGTTACAACTCGTATTCACACGTCGTTATACACACTGCAAGGGGTGCGCCAATGTGGAACAAAGGCCACTATTAAAAATACAATCAATCACTTAGCTGTGTACAAAAAACACATCTCAGGCGACTTAGCACCAAGATAGCGCAACGCGGCGGCTCGCATGCACGATATTCATGCACCAACACGGCGCTTTGCACCACAGGCGGGGAGGCACCATAAAAAAAGCGCCCTAGCAGACGCTAGGGCGCTTTGGGGGTACCGCACTGAGCGTTAGTTAGCGGCAGTGGCCGCTTTATTACGACGCTTTTTGAGCAACGGCAGGCCCAGCGACAGCATCGCAATCACCAATAGCGACAGCGAAATCGGCTTATCGATAAAGGTGGTCCAGTCGCCACCGGAGATTTGCAGCGCCCGGCGCATAGACTCTTCCATGATATTACCGAGAATCAGCGCAAGGATCAGCGGTGCAGTGGGGAAGCCAAATAGACGCAACCCTAAGCCCAGCAGACCAAAGCCCAGCAGCAGCAGCAGGTCGAACACGCTGAAGCTCATGCCATATACACCGATCATGCAGAAGATCAGAATCATAGACAGCAGCAGCGGGCGCGGCAAGTCGAGGATTTTGGCAATCAGCGGGATCAGCGGCAGGTTCAGAACCAGCAGAAAGATATTGCCGATATACATACTGGCAATCACGCCCCAGAACACATCCGGGCGCTGCTCCAGCATCATCGGGCCAGGCGTTACACCCATTACCAGCAGCGCGCCCAGCAGAACCGCCGTGGTACCTGAACCCGGTACACCTAAGGTTAAAAGCGGTACGAACGAGCCCGTGCAAGCCGCGTTGTTAGCCGCCTCTGGCGCCGCAACGCCTTTGATGTTGCCTTGACCAAAGGTATCGCCATCTTTGGCCAGACGCTTTTCCATGCTGTAGCCCAAGAAGGAGCCAATGGTGGCGCCCGCGCCCGGCAGTACGCCGGTGAAGAAACCAAGCACAGAGCTACGGCTAATGGGGCCAGCAATTTGCTTCACTTCGCTACGGCTCAGTTTCAGTGAGCCAATCACGTTGCGCGGCACCTCTTTACCACCGCCGCCACGCAGCAGCATGTAGAACACTTCCGCCAAGGCGAAGATACCCAGCGCCACCACCAGGAAGTCGATACCGTCGAGCAGTTGAATCGAATCAAAGGTAAAGCGCTCGGTACCGGTTTGGGTGTCGATCCCCACAATCGAGATCATTACGCCAATAACGGCCGCAATCAGACCTTTCACCAGCGACTTATCCGACAGCGACACTACCGCCGTTAAGCCTAGCACCATCAGGGCGAAGTACTCTGCGGGGCCAAAGCTCACTGCCACCTTGGAGAGCAGCGGGGCCACCAGCATCAAAAAGACCACCGATACCGTACCGCCAATGAAGGAAGCATAAGCGGCAATGGCCAGCGCCTTACCCGCCATGCCCTGCTTGGCCATCGGGTAGCCATCGAAAGAGGTGGCTACCGTACCCGCTACACCCGGAGCGTTGAGCAGAATAGAAGAGGTCGAGCCGCCGAAAATAGCGCCGTAATAGACCCCTGCCATCAGAATCAAGCCGGAGGAGGGTTCCATGGCAAAGGTAATCGGGATCATCAGCGCAAGCGCGCTGATCGGCCCCAGGCCGGGCAGCATGCCGATAATAGTACCGGCAAATACACCGGCAAATACGTAAGCGATATTGATTGGCTCAAGCGCGATGCCAAAGCCGTACATGAGATTATTTAAGGCATCCATGGGAGTGTCTCTCGTTAAAACCCGCTACAGGTGCAACCGCATGCCGTGTTTAGAACGGCAGTACGCCCGTGGGTAGGTAAACATCCATTACCCGTGTCATGGTCAGGTAAAGGGCCAGCACCACACCCAGCGATGCCGCTAGGTTGACGCCATGGCGGCGATAGCCGTAATAGGCGGTTAAACCCACACTTAGCAGCGTGGAGGCCAGCACAAAACCCAGCGGCACCAGCAAGAACGCATAGGCGGCAATGGCCAACGCGGTCACGATGACACGCGCCCAGGGAGTGAACAGCAGCGGGCCGTTAGTCGCCTCATGATCAATTTCATCCGACCCAGCAATGGCGCTCGGCTTTTCAAAAAATAGCAGCGTGGCTAACAGCAGCAGGGAGACACCCAACACTTTAGGAAACAGGTCGGAGTCCACCGGACGCGGTAGAGGAAACGTAGGGATTTGCCAGGCCATGGCCAAATAAGCAGCCGCTACCAGCGCCAGCACGAGCGCTAGCCACTGGTTCACATTTAATCGAGTCATTGGGATTTCTCCGAAGGAGCCCACGCCTTGCGCACTGGCCCTCGCGGTAACAGACGAAGTCCCGGCGGCGGATGCGCCGCCGGGCTATCTCTAACGGGCGCTGACGGTATTAACGCATCAGGCCCAGGTCGGTCAGGACGCTGCTGAACTGCTCTTGCTGCTGATCCAGGAACGCGCCAAACTCTTCGCTATTCTGGTAGGCATCAATCCAGCCCAGCTGGTCGCTGGCTTCACGCCAGGCGTTTGTTTCCAGCATGTCGGCGAAGAGCTCTTCGTAGTAGGCCACCGCTTCTTCCGGCATTTCAGGTGCGCCCATCACGCCGCGCCAGATATCGAAGGTGTAGTCGAAACCTTGCTCTTGGTAGGTGGGCACATCCGCTAAACCGCCGCCCAGACGCTCTTCAGAAGAGACGCCCAGCGCGCGCAGCTGGCTGCCTTCGCCCAATTGGCCAACGGCTTCACCGGCACCGCCAATCACCGCTTCAATATGGCCGCCCATCAGGTTGGTCATGGCATCGCCACCACCGGAGAACGGAATATAGTTCACCGAAGAGGCCTCCATACCGGCTGCCGACGCAAGGCCTGCCACAGAGATATGGTCCATAGAGCCCGGTGCACTACCGCCACCCACGCTCAGGCCGGGGTTGGCTTTCAGCGCTGTAAACAGGTCTTCAAGGTCTTGGTACTCTGAATCTGCCGCGACCAGAATGATCGAGTAATCCGTATTGATACGGGCGATCGGCGTAAAGTCAGTGTGATCAAAACGCGAAGCGCCGGCCAGCGGCACCAGAATCATCGGTGGGCTAGTGGCGAACAGTTTATGCGGATTACCGTTGTCGCGAGCTACCTGAGCCCAAGCAACCGCACCGCCGCCGCCGGGTACGTTGATCGCTGCGAAGCTCTCATCGGCCAGGGATTCTTGCTGAATTACGCGGGACATGGTGCGTACCAGCGTATCCCAACCGCCGCCAGGGTTTGCGGGGGCGATGAACTCGATGGACTTGCTGGGCGTCCACTCTTGCGCTTGGGCAGAGGTCGTCATGGCGAGGGCAGCCATCGGCAGGGCAAGCACGGCGATGCGCTTCAAGGAAAGCGTAGTCATTGGCGTTCTCCACATTATTGTTCAGGCGTTATTGTTAATACGGTGTTTTGGTTGGCGCGGATTATTGTGTGCGCCGAATAATGAACCAAAAGCACGACTAACCAGCAGCGCTTGGCGCTCGGTGGTTAGCTTTGTGTGGTTACGCAGTGAACGTTAGAAGAGTGCCACCCCTACCGGCAAGCTTGTGACCATTAACAACAAACTGTTCTTTTTGTGCGTTTTGTTCATTTTGTTCACGGCTATTACATTACAGCGCTTCCAGCCACCCTTTCGCGGCTTCCAGCAGCCGATAGCGGCGCTCAGGGCGGCCCACATCGCCATAGCCTAGCTCTGCGCTCACCGCTTGTTCTGCCACGAGATATTCTAAATAACGCCGTGCGGTTGAACGGCTAGCGCCCATCGTACGCGCCACCTGCATGGCGGTGAGTGAATCAGGCTCTGTTGCCAAGGCATCCAGCACGCGGCGCAGCGTTAACCGGTCGATACCTTTTGGTAACGCTCGGTGCGTGGCGCGTGCAGGCTCACTGGGCGTCACGCGCGCCAGCACATGGTCCAGCTCGTCCTGGCTCATCTCAGCACGGTTGGCCAGCGCTTCGCGTTCGCGGCGAAAACGGGTCAGCATCTGGTTCATGCGCCCAGCTTCAATGGGTTTGATCAGGTAATCAAACACTCCGCCACGCAGCGCCTCGCTAATGGTTTCTACCTCTTTGGCGGCCGTCACCATCACAATATCCACATGCACATAGTCTCGGCGGATGGCCCAAAGCAGCTCTAGCCCTTCGACATCCGGCAGGTAGGCATCCAATAAAATCAATTGAATCTCTGCAGCATGCTGTGCCATCAGCGCTTTAGCTTCGCTGCCGTTACGCGCCATGCCCACCACGTAAAAGCCCTCGCTCTGCTCGATAAAGGCGCGGTGGATATCGGCGATGCGAAAATCGTCTTCGACGACCAAAATGCCGTATTGCGTCGCAGACATGCGGTGTCCTCTTATTGTCGTCATGATCTCGTTATGAGGTCAGGGGCTGCGTGGCAGGATCGGCGCATAGTGAGCGGTCCAGCACGGCAGTAAAGCACGCGCCCCCCAGCTCGCTCTCTTCGAGCGTTACCGCGCCCCCGTGCTGGCGGCACAGCCTATCCACCAGGGCGAGCCCAATCCCCCGATGCTTGCCGGTTTTGGTGGAAAACCCGTCGGCAAAAATCGACTCCGCGTGCTCGGCAGGCACCCCTGCACCGTTATCTTCTACTTCGATCAGCAGCTGCTCGCCCAGATCGGTGAAAAACAGCCGCACTGTTGGCTGGTCACCGTGGGGGCCGTTGAGCGCGGCGTGGCAGGCGTTATCCAGTAAGTTACCCACCACGCTCATCATCACTTCTTGGCCGGTGGGCGTTAGTGGGCAGGAGAGCGAGCTCTGCTCATCGATCTCCAGAGCAACGCCCAGCTCGCGGGCGCGGGTAAGTTTGCCTAGCAGCGTGCCGCTCAGTACCGCATCCGCCACGTGGCGCATCAAAAAGCTCATTTGCGCCTGGGCGCGCTCGGTTTCCTGATGAATCAGCGCCAGCGCTTCGTCGATGCGCTGGAGCTGCAACAGCCCGGAGATGGTGTAGAGCTTGTTGGAGAACTCGTGGGCCTGGGCGCGCAGCATATCCACATCGCGGCTGGCCTGGGTAAGCGCCTGGGAGAGGTCGATAATTTCCCGGCGGCTACGGAAGGTGGCCACGGCCCCTTCTATTTCGCCTTCATGCAGAATGGGCACGCGGTTGACCACCACTGGGTGGTCCCCCAGCCACATCTCCTGGTCAAACTCCTGCTCGCCGTGCTTCAAGACTTCCAACAGCCGCGAGTTGGGCACCACCTCACGGATCGGCTGCCCTAGCAGCACGTGCTCATCCGGCAGCTCTAAAAAGCGCCGCGCCTGCTGGTTCACCAGGGTGATATGACCATCTCGATTCACGGCGAGAATGCCTTCGTGAATCGACTGCAGGATGGCTTCTTTTTCCATCGCCAAGCGGGCAATTTCGTAAGGCTCTAAGCCTAGGATGATCTTTTTAAGGTGCTGCGATAGCCAGTAAGCCCCGGCAAATCCGAGCATGATCATCAACGCGACGAGCGCCCAGCCGAGGCTGGTGTAGCGGGCCACGTCCATATCGACGCGGTCGAGCATAAAGCCCACCGAAACCACCCCGATAATGTTGCCCTCTTCATCCCATATCGGCGTTTTGCCGCGCATGGCGGTGCCTAGCGTACCGGTGGCTTCGGAGACATACGACTGGCCATAGATCAGCGCCTGGTCATTATCGCCGCCCACCATGGGCTGGCCGATACGCTCTGGCACAGGGTGGGAATAGCGGATTGATTGGGCGTTGCCCACTACCACGTAGCGCGCACCGGTTTCTTGGCGCACGCGCTCGGCCAGGGGCTGAATAATGAAAGAGGGGTCAGGCGTAGCAAAGGCGTTTACAATCTGCGGCATACCGGCCACGGTTTTTGCCACAGCCAATGCCCGCTCACCCATTTGGTGAGTAATAATTTCAGCTTTGCGATGATTAAGATAAGTGCCCTGAGCCAGCAGCATGCCCGCTAGCAGCAACCCCACCAGCACCATAACCTGCAGGCGGAAACTGCGCTTATACCAGCGGCGCTTGGCGCGGGTACGGCGCCAGCGCTGTAATTCGGCCAGCGTTCTAGGGCGTGGGGCGGTCATAAGGGAACTCACAATGCGCGACAGCGTCATTATGGCACGCAGCGCCAAGCGGCGTTAGTCGTTGCGCTTTCGCCTCACTTTGCTTATAAGCAGCCACTTAATAAACCCAAGCTCAAGGAGGAGTTACGTGCGACATTTGCTACGCTCACTGGTATTCACTAGCGGCGCATTTTGGGTGACCGGCGTTGCGGCCTCGCCGTTCTATGCGCCGCCGCCTCCGAAAGCGGATACTCCCGAATTTAGCGGCGATGCGGAGCTTGGTTTTACCCATCTTTCTGGCAATACGGATAGCCAAACCCTGATCGGAAAAACCCGCTTAACCTGGCTAACGGGACATTTGACCCATTCGCTACGCGCTGAAGTGCGTAATGTCAGTAAGGATGGCGAAACCAGCGCCGAACAGTACTTATTGGCCGGGCGTGAGCGCTACGACTTTAGCGGCCCTCACTATCTGTTTGGCTTCGCCCGCTGGGAGAAGGACCGCTTTGCAGGGTACGACCAGCAGCTCTCGGTGATTGGCGGCTATGGGCGGCAGCTGCTGGAAAATAAACAGCATACGCTCTCATTAGAAGCGGGGCCGGGGTATCGCAATGACCGCCTGCGAGACGAAGACAATCAGCAGCTGCCCGTGGCCTACACCGCACTGGACTACCGCTACCGGTTTTCGGAGTACGCCGATATCGCCCAGGAGATGTCGGTGGAGTATACCGATGAGAATACCACCGCCCGCTCGCTGACGGCGCTGACCGCTCGGCTTAACGCCAAGCTGTCGCTGCGCCTATCTTATGAAGTGAAGCACAACTCCCAGCCCCCGGAAGACGCCAGCGAGCGCACCGACACCACCACCAGCGCCTCGCTGCTGTATAGCTGGTAAGCGCGGTGGCCGCTAGCGGTTCTGCCCCCGGTGGGCCCATCCGGTCATGCGTTTTTCTAGCAGTGCAAATAGCTCATACATCACCATGGCCATGGCACTGATCACCAGCAGCCCGGCGAACACGAGGCCCATGCGCATCTGTGAACCAGCGCTCATCATCAGGTAGCCAATGCCTTGGTTAGACGCCACGGTTTCCGACACCACCGTGCCCACAAACGCCAGGGTGATGGCAATTTTGAGCGAGGCAAAAAAGTACGGCAGCGAGCGCGGCAGGCCCACCTTGAGCAGCACATCGATACGCCGCGCACCCAACACACGCAGCACATCCTCCATTTCGGGCTCCAGCGTCGCTAGGCCCGTGGCCACATTCACCACGATGGGGAAAAAGCAGATCAAAAACGCGGTGAGGATGGCGGGCACTGAGCCAATCCCAAACCAGACCACCAGAATGGGCACAAAAGCGACTTTCGGGATGGCGTTAAACCCCACTAATAGCGGGTAGCAGGCGTTATAGAGAAAGCGCGACGAGCCGACGATAAAGCCCAGTACCAGCCCCACCACTACGCCCAAGCCAAAACCGATCAGCGTGGTCCAAAACGTTTGCCAGGAGTGCATGGCAATCGGCCCTGAATACGTCACCAGCGCTTGTAGGGTGTCTAACGCGCTTGGGAAGATAAAGCTGGGTACGTTGAAGAGCCTCACCGAGGCTTCCCACACGACCACCAGGACAGCCACGGCGATCCAGGGCGCTAGCCGTTCAATCAGCTTGCTGTTATGGGTCATATTCATGTCCGTTAGGTACTGCGCACTTCGCCAATCTGGGCGCGTAGTTCCTGCACCAGATCGATAAAAGGCTTCTCGTAGGTGGTTTCCAGCGCCCGAGGCCGGGGCAGCTCAATGGTGCGGCGCTCAATCACGCGACCAGGGCGGCGGCTCATCACGTAGACCGTATCGGCTAAGAACGCGGCTTCACGCAGGTCGTGAGTTACCAGCACCACGGTAAACCGCTGGGCTTCCCATAAATCCCGCAGCACACACCAAAGCTCTTCGCGGGTGAAAGCATCCAGCGCGCCAAAGGGCTCATCCAGCATTAGCAGGCGCGGCCGATGAATCAGCGCGCGACAAATCGAGGCTCGCTGCTGCATACCCCCCGAGAGCTGCCAGGGGTATTTATCTTCGTGCTCGGCCAAGCCCACCGTGGCAAGCAAATCCCGCGCCCAGCCCACAAACTCCTCCCGGCGCTGACGGAACTGCCGCCGGTAGGGCTCGACGATTTCCAGCGGCAGCAGCACGTTATCCAGGGTGGTGCGCCAGGGCAGCAGGTTGGCGTTCTGAAACGCCATGCCTGAGATTTTCAGCGGCCCGGTCACGGGTGCATCATCCACGCGCACGCTGCCCTGGGTGGGCGCGTGCAGCCCGGTGCATAGCTTCATAAAGGTGGATTTACCGCACCCGGAAGGCCCCACGAAGGCGACAAACTCGCCTTCGTGGATATCGAGATTAATATCCTCAATGGCGTTGCCGGTGCCGTCGTAGGCCAGGCTTACGTCATCAAAGCGGACAAACGCTGCCGACATTACTCGGCCTCCGGCAGCAGCATGCGCTCTTCTACCGGCGGTAGGTAGCGGGAATCAAACACTTGGTCGGGCGACGGCAGCGTGGGCAGGTCATAGGCATCCGCCACCAGTTGAATCGCCTGCATTAACCGCTCGTCATCCACGCCGCCCACGCCAAACTCGCGGGCATCGGGGGTATCCACCACGCTCTCCAGCGCCAGCTTCAAACGGCGGGTTTCCATCTCCACATCAATCAAGCCATCGCGGTTTTTCACGTACTCGATGGCGGCTTCCGGGTCGGCCAGCGTTTCACCCAGTGCGCGGTTAAAGGCGCGTAAAAATCCCTGAACCGCTTCTGGATTGGCTTCCGCGAAGGCTTCGCTGGCCAGAATTGCGTTGCCGTAGAGCGGCACGCCATAGTCCGGGAACGGCATAATGGTCAGATCATCTTCACTCATCCCGCGCTCTTCTAGGTTCAGCAGGCTGGTGAAGTAGAACCCGGTGATGGCATCCACGTCGCCACGGGTCAGCAGCGTCTCACGCAGCGTAGGGTCGACGTTCTGCCACTCAACCGCATCGGCTTCCAGGCCGTTGGCAGCGGCGAAGATGCCCCACGCGCGGTAGCCGGTATCAAAGGCAGGCGCGGCAATGGTTTTGCCCGCTAGGTCGGCGGGGCTTTCGATCCCGCTCTCCTTACGGGCAAATACCGCCGCAGGCGTGCCGTCATAGACGATATACACGCCCTGAATACCTGGACCTTCGGGGTTTTCCGCCAGGAATTCGACCAGCGCGTTCAGGTCGCCAAAGCCCATCTCATACGCCCCAGAGGCGACCCGGTTCACCGCCCCCGCCGAGCCGCTGCCGGAATCAATCTGCACCTCCAAGCCCTCTTCAGCGAAGTAGCCTTTCTCAGCCGCCATCAAAAATGGGGCGGCGGGGCCTTCGAACCGCCAGTCGAGCTGGAAACGGATGGGCGTCATGTCTGCCAGAGCGCTCGTCGGCAGTAGCGACAGCGCAACGCCACAGAGGGCGCTGGAGAGAAAGCAGGATTTGGCCAAGCTGGGGAGTTGTGTCATGGGTCAGAGCACCTTGTATACAATCGTTGCCTGACCGTTGCAGCAATACTGCCATTTTTTTATTTTTACTGTTTATTCATAGCGTTATAGAGCTTCCGACAGCTCAGACCGCCTACTGATCGCCCAAAATGGTGCAGCCACACTCAGATACGCACCAACTTCAAACATTTTCGCCCTAACCGTTAGACTTTGGTCTAACTCGGCGGTATACTATGCGCAGTTTCCTGTCCTCGCGCCATTCATTGAATGGCGCTTTTTTTTGTTCTGAAAATGAGCGCCACCACTCGCTTTCCAGCAGTAGCAACCAGAGGCGTTAAGTCTGCTCACGCTACGGTTTGTTAAGCTATTGGTTCTGCTCCCGCACTTTCCTGCACACTCCCATCCCAAAATAGGTGTTCAACATGAACCAACCTGCCCAACGCGCCGAGGGGCCTTCGCGGTTTTCCCTCGGTGACCCTATTGTGCTGGTGCTCAGCATCGGCTTCATCGTGGCATTTCTAGCGCTTTCGTTTTACGACATTGACCTAGTCGCCAATTCCATCAGCGCAGGCTTTGCTTGGACCGCGCTGGTGCTGGGCAGCTATTTCCAGCTGCTGCTTCTGCTAACGTTTTTTATCGCTATTGGCGTGGCGTTAACGCCTGCGGCAAAAGCTAAGATCGGCAATCTCGATGCACCAGAAATGAGCACGTTTAAGTGGCTCTCGATCATTCTATGTACGCTGTTAGCCGGTGGCGGGGTGTTTTTTGCCGCAGGCGAGCCGGTGTACCACTTTGTGGTCACTCCTCCCGCCTTTGATACCGAAGCGGGCACCGCTGAAGCGGTCTCCGGCGCGCTGGCGCAGTCGTTTATGCACTGGGGCTTTATGGCCTGGGCGGTACTAGGCTCACTCACCGCCGTGGTGCTGGCACACGCCCACTACGTGAAAGGCCAACCGCTGCAGCCGCGCACATTGCTCTACCCGATTTTTGGTGAACGCTTGATGCGTGGCCCGCTGGGCGGCTTAGTGGATGCCTGCTGCGTGATTGCCTTAGTGGCAGGCACGGTAGGCCCCATCGGCTTTTTGGCAACTCAGGTGAGCTTTGGCCTGCATGAGCTGTTTGGCCTGCCGGAAGGCTACACCGGGCAGCTGATGATTCTGGCCGTGCTGGGCACTATTTATGTGCTCTCTTCGATGAGCGGGGTGCATAAAGGCATCCAACTGCTGAGCCGCTTCAACGTACTGCTGGCGTTAGCGATCGGCGCCGTGATTATCGTGTTCGGCCCCACGCTGTTTTTGGTGAACACCTACGTTTCCAGCATGGGCGCGTATGTCAGCGAGTTTTTCACCATGGCCACGATGACCGCTGAAACCGCCCCGGCGTGGTGGATGCAGTGGTGGACGGTGTTCTTCTTTGCTTGGTTTATCGGCTATGCACCGCTGATGGCGATTTTCGTGGCGCGCATTTCACGGGGCCGCAGCATTCGTGAAATGATTCTGGCGGTTGCCGTACTCGCTCCGATTGCCACTACCGTATGGTTTACGCTACTGGGCGGCTCCGGCATTTACTATCAGTTGACCGGGGTAATTGACCTGACCGAAGCGCTCAATAACTTCCAGTTTGACGTGGCGACCCTCACGGTGGCTCAAGCGCTGCCCGGCGGCACCTGGATGGCACTGGCGATTCTGCTGCTGACCACGATTTTTGTGGCCACCACCGGCGACTCCATGAGCTACGCGATTGCCGTTGTCGGCGCAGGCCATGATGACCCTAGCCCTTACATGCGCGCTTTTTGGGGCATTGCGATGGCCCTGATGGCGGCCGTGCTGCTGTATATGGGCGCAGGTCAAATTGGCGCGCTGCAGCAGTTTATCGTGATCACCGCGATCCCGGTGTCGCTGATTCTGCTGCCCTCGCTGTGGAACGGCCCGCAGGCGGCTTACGCCATGGCGCGTGAACAAGGCATCATCGACTAACGGTGATGGGCGGCTTCTAACTACAGCCCTTCCAACAGCCGCAGAATCATCTGCGGCTGTTGGTTCACCCGGGTCAGCATCGCGATGCCCACCTGCTGAAGCAGTTGGGCGCGAATAAGGTTGGAGACTTCTTGCGCATAGTCGGCGTCTTGAATACGCGACTGGGCAGCAGAGGTGTTAATGATGTTGGTGTTAAGCCCGTCAATGACGCTCTCGAAGCGGTTCTGCACCGCCCCTAAATAGCTGCGCTGGCGGTCGACCTGCTTCATGGCTTCATCCACGACATCCATCGGCTTGGGCGTGGCCGAGCCATCATCTAATACGCTGAAGTTATCCAACCCCAGCGCCTGACGCCCAATCGCCGAAAAGCTCACGCCAATCACATCCCCGGCGTTGGCCCCTACCTGAATATTGAGCGTTTTATCGCTCTCGATCAGCTGAATGCCGTTAAAGTTGCTCTGCTCAGCGACGCGGTCAATCTCTTCCAACCGTTGGTCGATCTCTAACTGAATAGACGCCCGATCTTCTGAGGAATTGGTGCCGTTGAGCGCCTGAACGCTGAGTTCGCGGATACGCTGCAAACTATCGTTGATCAGGTCCAACGACCCTTCGGCGGTTTGCACCATAGAGATACCGTCGTTGGTATTGCGGATCGCCTGGTTCATACCGCGAATTTGTGCGCCCATGCGATTGGCAATCGCCTGGCCTGCCGGGTCATCCTTGGCGCTATTAATACGCAGCCCAGACGACAGACGCTCCATAGAGGTCTGCATCGCTTGCTGGCTACTGCGTAGATTATTCATCACCAGTAGCGACGTAATATTAGTCGCAAGGCTGAGCACGGGCGTGACCTCGGAAGTGAACGCAAACAGTGCGGGGCTAGCGTAAATATCGGCCTGCTTCCAGTAAACGTGAGCCTTTGCCTATCTTATATTTTCACCCTAGCCGCCAAGCTGTCACCCAGCGGCTAAGGCAGTGTGCTTGCACTAAGAGAGCGGCCGCTAACGGCTAAGACCTCATCCACCGGCCTGCGGACGTAATCATGCTGATAGTAGCCCTCATCAATCACCTCACCATCCCATGCGACGATGTCTAAATCCATGGTGCGTGGACCGGATTTGATCGGCCCGCGAACACGGCCAAGTCGGTGCTCCACCTCTTTTAGGTAGGCCTTAAAAGCGTCACGCTCCAGCGTCGTACGCACCAGCAGCGCGGCATTCAGAAAGTCGGGCTGGTGCTGAAAGCCTACCGGCGCGGTACGCACTGCCTCTGATCTGGCCAGCAGCCCACATTCACTGTTTAAGATCTCAAGCGCTCGGGCAAAGTGATGTTCTGGCTCGATGTTTGTGCCCAGCGAGATCACGCACTCGTGTTGGACCGGTGCTGGCGTTGCATGTGACGACATTGAAGGCATAGCGACATCCCAGAGTAAGAGACAAGCATTCTGATAACGTTTTCAATAACAGCCGTGACGTTCCGTGAGGGGCGCTGATCCGCTAAAGCCGTCAAAATGATGTTTGCTAAGGCCTCAGCTTGTGAAGAGCTCGGCTTGCGAAAAACACAGCCTGTGGAAACAAAAGCGGACCGCCCACGGACAGAGTAGCTCGCTGGCTATTTTGTTCAAGCTCTGTACAAGTTATTGACAAACGCTGCGCTCACGCAGAGAGTCTTGCTTATCGCGAAATAACCAAGCATCACCCCACCTACCGACTGCGAGGGAAACACCATGCCAACACCTGCTGCACTTGTAACGGGCGGCGCTACACGCCTGGGCCGCTACTTTGCTGAAGCACTCGCCGATAAAGGCTTTGATATTGCCCTGCATGTGAATAGCTCCCGAGGGGAAGCCGAGGAAGTGGCCGCGGTCATTCGCGCCAAGGGACGTGAGTGTGAAATTTTGCCCTGCAACTTTTTAGAGGATTCTCTGGAAACGTTAGTAACACGGGCTAAAACGCGCTTTCCTGGTTTGAACGTGCTGTTAAATAGCGCTTCTGCCTATGAGCCGGCCCCCATTGCGGGCACCGATATGTCCATGCTGGAAACCCAGTTTAGGGTCAATATGTTTACGCCGCTGCTGCTGACACGGCACTTTGCAGAAGCGGTGGAGAACGGTCAGGTCATTAATATCATTGATAACAAAGTGGCCTACCACCAGTACCCCTATGCGGCTTATTTGTTATCGAAAAAAAGCCTAGCGGAAATGACGCGTATGGCCGCGCTTGAATTTGCACCGCGCCTGCGGATTAACGGTATTGCGCCGGGTGTTGTGCTGCCTGCTTCACAGCGTACCAGCGACTATATTCAGTGGCGTATTGAGGGCATTCCGGTGGATCATCAGGGCAACCCTGCCCATCTTGTACAAGCTTTGCACTATTTGTTGGATAACGACTTTGTCGCAGGACAAATTCTGTTCGTGGACGGCGGTGAGTCGATCAACCTTGAGGGGCGTCACTCCGAAAACTACCCTGGTGAGCGACACAGCTAACCCAACGTAATGAGGCCGCCCGAAGGCGGCCTCATAGGTTCACTTAAGCGAACGCTTAGGTTTCATCCACATCATCATGATCTGGCTTGTGATGATCCGGTTCATGCTCCAGTGCGGATTCGCTACGCTCCGCAAGCGGCGCTGTCTCGGTACGCTTCCTTTCTGCTTTTGCTTCCAGAACGCGCACATTGGCAGGCGGCGTCTTGCCTCCTTTGGTTTCGCCAAAGTAGAGCGTGGTGTGCGGGAACGGAATCTCGATACCCGCTGCATCGAAGCGCAGCTTAACTAAGCGGTTGTAGGCACGGCCTACGGCCCACTGGTCGCCCGGCGTGGTTTTAATCACGACGCGAATATTCACCGAGCTATCCGCCAGCGCGGTCACACCCGCCACGGTTAAATCGGCCAACAGTTTCTGGCCATGCTCTTCGCTAGCTTTAAGGTCTTCAAAGGCGAGCTGTAGCTGTTCAATGGCTTCATCGATGCTCTCGTTGTAGCCAATGCCGTATTCGCCCACATGATTGCCGTACTCACGCATGTAGTTAGAAACGGTGTCGACGCTGGAAAACGGCACGATGTGGTACGTACCGGAAAGGTCACGAATCCCCACCGAGCGGATACTCAAACGCTCTGCCGTACCGGTCACGCCCCCAACGGTGACCACATCGCCGGTATTCATGGCGTTTTCTACCTGGATAAACACCCCGGTAATGACGTCCTGCACCAGCTTCTGGGCACCAAAACCAATCGCCAGACCCAGGACACCGGCACCGGCAATCAGCGGCCCGATATTGATGCCAATTTCCGACAGCAAGATCATGCCGGTGATAGTCACCATGGCAATGGCCAGCGCATTACGGAACAGGCTCAGCAGCGTTTTAGCGCGGGCAGAAGGCTCACCGTGGCCAGTTTCAGGGTTGAGCTTATGCTCAATCAGGCTCGCCAACCCCAGCCATACGCCCAATGACACAATCAGAATCACCGTTACGCTGATCAGGTTACCGACCAAGTTGGCACCGCGCTCGGAGGCATACCAGGCAGCCAAGTTAAAGGCACCCCAGGCATCTAACACCACCATAATCACCGCGACCACAATCACCGTTCGCAGTACGCGCAGCGCATTGGGCACGTAGCTATTCAGGCGCACTTCCAGCAGCGGCAGTTTACGACGCAGGTCGTCAGAAAGCTGGATACGGCGGCCAATGGTTTGGGTTAAGAAGGCCGAAAGCAGCAGGCCAATGACCACCGCCCCGAGGGTTTTCAAGGTGGCAAACAGTACAAACGGCAGCGCATCACCAGGGCGAGTAAGCGTCAGCACAAACACCATCAAGAAGTAGATCAGTGCAAACAGATGCCATGTCCGGGCAAACAGCTGCAGCGATACGCGACTGGCTGTCAGCGTCGAGCGTGAACTCATCAGTTGAAGGTTATCGCGCAGGCGCAGACGGTTTTTAAGCACCACGACCACGGCATACACAAACGCCAGCAGCATGATCAACGTACCTACCGCTTGGCCCAAGGTGGCAGCGATGTAGAAGTTAACCAGTGGCACAACGACCATCAGGCCGTAACCGACCATCCCAATCAGGCGTGCCAGCCAGCGGTTCCAGTAAGAAGCTTCTTTGGCCGAGATTGGCAGCAGGCGAAGACCTTCATAGCGTGAGGAAAACAGCATCCGCACACCGGCTTTCAACAGCTCAATGATCAGGAACGCGTTTAAAAACAGCGATGCCCGAGTCGATAATTCACCGGTTTCACCTACGGCAAAGGTGGCGACCAGGTTACCGCCCACGTACGCCAGCGCTACCAG
The DNA here is from genome assembly GCF_046536035.1 of Halomonas sp. SIMBA_159. Lineage (NCBI taxonomy): Bacteria > Pseudomonadati > Pseudomonadota > Gammaproteobacteria > Oceanospirillales > Halomonadaceae > Halomonas > Halomonas sp. SIMBA_159. The sequence goes on along the minus strand of NZ_JAWJBT010000001.1, from coordinate 155,608 downwards.
CAGCACGTCTAACACGGCGGCCACGGCAACACACAGTACCAAGCGCAGCACCGGCGTTAGGCCGGTACCCTGCTGCGACCAGCCGCTGATCTTGGTAAACAGCGACTTCGCCAAGCGACGGAACACCATAAAGATCGCAAAGGTGGCGACAATCACGATGCCAAGATTAATAGCGGCACTGATAAACGCCGCCATATCAAAGCTGCTACCCGTGCCCTGGCCAGAGAACATATTGCCGACAATCGCCACGGCCTGCTCGATCTGGCCACCCACATCGCCAACGATGCGGCTGGTCAGTTCAGCCAATTGACGGGGGAGGGAGACATCCTCTGGGGCCACGTTACCACCGGCAGCGGCGGCCTCGGGTGAGAGTTCGGCGGCAACGCCAGCGGGCAGCTCTGAGGCTTGATTGCGCAACAGCTCAATCAGCTCCTGACGAGCCTGCTCATTCTCCAACAGATCAGCCAGCGCTGAGTAAGAGGGCTGCTCTACGGTAGCAGACGCTTCACTCTCCGCGCCTAATGTGGTTTGTGCCATGGCTGGCCCGGCCAGCATGGCAAACAGCGTCAGCATCCAGACGCCTAGCCAAGGTAGTAAACGTAGTGACGTCACACCATAACCTCCCTTTGGGTGAGTATTTGCCATCCTGCACGCATTAAAATTCAACGTATTAATGTTAAACACAGGATAGTGCATCCGCTAAAAATGCAAGCTTTGTATAACGATCTGGTAGAAAACCACTAGGGTAACATGCCTCAATGAAAGAGACGTTAACGCGCCTGCTTTTGGTGCGCCAATGAAAACAGCTGCCACTTATTGGCAGTAGGGCGCTAACCATTGCTGCGCCATCACGATGAGCAGCCCATAGCGCGCACCTTTGGCCAACACAATCCACAGTAGTGCACGCCACCAGGAAAGGCGCATGACGCCCGCCAGAACGGTCAGCGGGTCGCCAATCACGGGCACCCAGGAGAGTAGCAGGCTCGCTTCGCCAAAGCGGTGATACCAGCGCTCGGCACGGGCAAGCCCTTGGGGAGATGCAGGAAACCAACGGCGGTGTTGAAACTGCCTGGCGTAGCGGCCAAGAGCCACGTTAATCAAACTGCCCAGCGTGTTGCCAGCGGTGGCAACCAGCCACAGGCCAACGGCGGGTTCGCCCAAACACCAGAGCCGTGCCAACCACACTTCAGAGCCACCGGGCAACAGGGTGGCGCTGGCCAGCGCCACCCAGAACAGGCTAAACACGATACGTTACCTTAACGTGATGCTAGCGGGGCAGTTGCCCACCAAGCTGCTGGGTGATCTCATCGGCGATTTGGCGTACCAGCGCTCCTAAGGCGAGCAGACGCTCTTCGGGAATGCGCGCCATGGGGCCAGAGACGGAAATAGCAGCAAGCGGGGTGGCGTGCTCATCAAAAATGCAGGCGGCCACGCAGTGCAGGCCGATGGCGTGCTCTTCTCGGTCGCAGGCAAACCCTTGCGCGCGAATCGCGGCCATTTCCGCTTCCAACGTCTCCGGCTGATAAAGCGTGTTTTCAGTGACACGGGCAAGTTCGGTGCCATTTGTGAGTAGGGCGCTACGCTCGTCATCGTCCATATAGGCCAACAGCGCCTTACCAACGCCGGAGGCGTGAAGCGGCGCACGCGAGCCCAGCCGCGTAATCATACGCATCATCTGCGGGGATTCGTTTTGAGCCAGGAAGACCGCCGTGGCGCCATCGCGGATACCCAGGTTCGCCGTTTCGCCGGTTTCTGCGGTTAAGCGGCGCAAAAACGGACGGCTTTTGGCCACCACATCGCGAGCTTCTAAAAAACTGTTGCCAATACGGAAGGTTTTGACATCAATCCGCCATAGGCCCTGCTCGCTCTCTTGGGTCACAAAGCCCTGGCTTTGCAGTGCTTGTAGCAGGCGGTGAGTAGTGGAGGGAGCAAGGTCGGCCATCTCGGCAAGCTCCGAGAGCGCAAGCCCAAGGGGGCTGGCGGACAAATACTCAAGGAGCGTTAGGCCACGTACCAACGATTGGCTATGCCCACCGCTGGCTTTGGTGGCTCCCGCCGGACGTCCGACTGACCTGCGCTTGGCTTCACTCACCTGACGTTCTCCTGAAGGCGCTTAATGGCGTAAAAAACCAGCAGGATAACGCGCCGTAGGGGCCGCTGTCGCGTTTACGGAAACAAATTCCACCAATGGCTAGCGGTATGTGCTAGCGATGCTGCCAGTTCGGCGGGCGCTTCTCGATAAAGGCATCAATGCCCTCAGCCACGTCGTCGGCCAGCATATTGCAGGCCATGGTTTCTCCAGCAAAGGCGTAGGCCTCTTCCAGTGGCATCGCCAGTTGGCGGGCAAACATGGCTTTGCCGGTGCGCACGGCGACGGCGCTTTTGGCACAGATGCTTGATGTCAGCGCTGCCACGGCAGCATCAAGCTCGCCCTCTTCCGCTACGCGATTGATCAGCCCCCATTCAGCGGCTTGGGCCGCGCTGATAAATTCACCGGTCAACAGCATCTCCATGGCCCGCTTACGGGGAACGTTGCGCGAGAGCGCCACGGCAGGGGTCGAGCAAAACAGACCCACGTTAATACCGGAAACTGCAAAGCGGGCGCTGCTGGCGGCAACGGCAAGGTCGCAGCTTGCCACGAGCTGGCAGCCCGCAGCAGTGGCAATGCCCTGCACCTTGGCAATCACCGGCACGGGCAAGTGAACGATGCTTTGCATTACCTTGCCGCAGCGCTCAAACAGCGCTTGGTAATAGGCCTTATCCGGGTTCGCGCGCATCTGCTTTAAGTCATGGCCTGCGCAGAAGGCTTTACCGCTGGCCGCCAATACCACGCAGCGCACGTGCTCCTCTTGGGCAATGTCATCCAGCGCAGCTTGCAGCGCTTCCAGCATCGTTTCCGACAGCGCATTGAAACGCTCGGGCTGATTGAGGGTAAGCGTGACGACGCCCGCATGGGAGGTTCGCAGCAGGCAATCGCGAGAGTCAGTAACGGGGGAGGACGACATGGCTGGCTCCTGAGCAGTGGTTGCTACTCAGTCTAGTGCTTGCTTGGCACATTGAGCGCGCGCTAAGACCAAAGTGGCCTCCTGCAAAACAGGAGGCCACTGATGATCACGCTTTCTCGCGGGTGCCTTCGCGATGGTTGTAGCCCAACGGGTGGGGCTCGCCACGGGCTTTGGCCAGCTCAATCTGGCGCTGACGCTCGCGGGCGGCGGCGCGGGTTTTCTCGGGCAGCGAGTCGATACAGTGGGGGCAGCTAATGCCCGGCTCATAGGCCGACGACTGCATATCTTCCTGGGAGATTGGCATCCGGCAGGCGTGGCACTGCTCGTGCTCGCCTTCGGTGAGGTCGTGGCGCACGGTGACCCGGTTATCGAACACGAAGCACTCGCCGCGCCATAAAGACTTCTCTTCTGGCACTTTTTCCAGGTAGTTCAGCACGCCGCCTTTCAGGTGGTAGACCTCTTCAAAGCCCTCTTTCAGCATAAAGCTGGAGGCTTTTTCACAGCGGATACCGCCGGTGCAGAACATAGCGACCTTTTTGTGCTGCTCCGGGTTGTAGTGCTCACGCACATACTCTGGAAACTCGCGGAAGGTGGTGGTTTTCGGGTCCACCGCGCCTTCAAAGCTGCCAATCGCCACTTCATAGTCGTTGCGAGTATCGATCACCAGCACTTCGGGGTCGGAGATGACGTCGTTCCAATCTTCCGGATTCACGTAGGTGCCGACGGTGTCGTTGGGGTCGATGCCCGGCACGCCCAGCGTCACAATCTCTTTTTTCAGTTTGACCTTGGTGCGGTAGAACGGCGGCTCGTCGCAAAACGACTCTTTATGGTCGATATCACTTAAACGCGGGTCGGCGGTGAGCCATGCTAGCAGCGCGTCGATGCCTTCGCGGCTACCAGCCACCGTGCCGTTAATGCCCTCTTTGGCCAGCAGCAGCGTGCCTTTCACGTCGTTATCGACCATGGTTTGGCGCAGCGGCTCGCGCAGCGCTTCAAAGTCGTTCAGGGTGACAAATTTATACAGCGCTGCTACCACAACGGGCGCAGTGGGAGTGGGGGTCGTCATGGAGTGCTCCTGGTAGTCGCCCTCGCAAAGGGCGGACCGGGTCAATAAAGGCGCGCATGATACCAAAAAGCCCACCGTCGGTGCATCTTGGCGTTGTTGATCTTGGTCAACATCGGCGTTATTCATCGATTAATTCGACGAAACCATTGAGAAAGCTTCACCCCACGCCGCGCGCACTCGGTCGTATAGTAGGCAGCAACTTAACTCAGTGATGAGGTGCTGTTGATGAAGATTCGTCGTTCCAACGAGCGGGGCTACGCAGACCACGGCTGGCTGCGCTCTTACCACACGTTTTCGTTCGCCAATTACATGGATCCCAACCACATGGGCTTCCGCGCGCTGCGGGTAATCAACGAAGACCGCGTGGCCCCCGGCCACGGCTTTGGCGCCCATCCCCACCGGGACATGGAGATCATCTCCTACGTGCTGGAAGGCGAGATGGAGCACAAAGACAACATGGGCAATGGCGAAGTGATGCGCCCTGGCGATGTGCAGCGTATGTCCGCGGGTACGGGCGTGCTGCACAGCGAGTGCAACCACTCCAAAGAGAACGGCCTGCACTTTCTGCAAATCTGGGTCGAAACCGCCCAGCGCGGCATTCAGCCCAGCTACGAGCAGAAGCACTTCCCCACCGCCGAGCGGCAGGGACAGTGGCGCTTGGTGCTCTCCCCCGATGGCCGCGATGGCTCGGTCAGCGTCAACCAGGATATGAACCTGTATGCGAGCCTGCTGGGTGCAGGTGATCAGGTGACGGCTCCGCCTTCTCGCTATGCATGGCTGCATGTGGTGCAGGGGGCTGTCGAGGTCAACGGTGAGACGCTCGCCACTGGCGACGCCGCTGCGTTCACCCCCGATGAGCCGTTTGAACTGACGTGCACCGATGCCAGTGAAGTGCTGCTATTTGATCTTGCATAGCGCGCAGGCTTAGCTAATACGCAGCACTCATCAAAACGCAAAACGGCCCCGAGGGGCCGTTTTGGTGTCAGCAGTGCAACGCCGTCAGACTCGCTATTCTGCGCCGACTAGCTGTTCTGCGCCGAGTAGAGCGCGCGAATTTTCAGCGTGTGCTCTACCTGCTTTAACGCTTCCAGCGCCTGAGGGCCGTAGGCTTTATCCACATCAATCACCACGTAGCCAACCTTGTCGTTGGTTTGCAGATACTGGCCAGAGATGTTGATGCCATTTTCCGACAGCACGCGGTTGATCTGGGAAAGCACGCCGGGCACGTTGTTGTGGATGTGCAGCAAGCGGTGCTTGTCCGGGTGGGCAGGCAGCGCCACTTCTGGGAAGTTGACCGAGGTCACCGTGGTGCCGTTATCCGAGTAGGTCACCAGCTTCTCAGATACCTCAATACCGATGTTCTCCTGGGCTTCCAGAGTAGAACCACCGATATGCGGCGTCAGAATCACGTTGTGCAGGCCACGCAGCGGGCTTTGGAACTCTTCTTCGTTGCCTTTTGGCTCGACCGGGAAAACGTCGATGGCCGCGCCATTGAGTTTGCCTGCTTTGATTGCATCGGCCAGCGGCTCAATTTCTACCACGCTGCCACGGGCGGCGTTAATCAAAATAGCGCCATCCTTCATGGCGGCGATCTCTTTAGCGCCAATCATCCAGCGGGTAGAGGCAAGGTCCGGTACGTGCAGGCTGACCACATCTGAGCGGCTCAGCAGCTCTTCCAAACTGCCGACCTGGCTGGCGTTACCCATGCCCAGCTTGGTGATCACATCGTAGTAAATCACGTTGAAGCCGAGTGATTCCGCCAAGACAGAGAGCTGTGCGCCGATGCTGCCGTAGCCCACGATACCTAGCGTTTTACCGCGTGCTTCATGGGAATTCTTCGCCGACTTCAACCAGCCGCCCTGGTGGGCACGGGCATTTTTCTCAGGGATACCGCGCAGCAGCATAATGGCTTCTGCCAGCACCAGCTCCGCCACCGAACGGGTGTTGGAGTAAGGCGCATTGAAGACTGCGATACCACGCTTGAGCGCGGCCTCTAAGTCCACTTGGTTGGTACCGATACAGAAACAGCCAACGCTCACCAACTTTTCGGCCGCTTCGAACACGCGCTCAGTCAGCTGAGTACGGGAGCGAATGCCGATAAAGTGAACATCACGAATCTTTTCGATCAGCGCTTCTTCGTCTAACGACGTGGGCAGCTGCTCGATATTCTCGTAACCTGCGTTGTGAAAATTGTCCACCGCGCTTTGGTGGACGCCCTCGAGTAGCAGGATCTTAATCTTGCTCTTTTCCAGGGACGTTTTGGCCATGGCTGAATCAACCTCTATGGTCGGCGGCATGCGCCGTGTATCGGTTCACGGGAGGCCCGTATGGTAGCACAGCCGCTAGCGCTCTCGGCGTCTTGGTGTGATGAAAAGTGTGCGCTTTCAAGATGAACAGCGCGCAAGTCAAACAATCAACCCATAGCGAGGGCAGACGCCACCCCCTTGCCTCGGTGTATACTGTGCGTTTATTTAACAGCATCCGCAGCCACACTCGTCGCCCTTGCTGATACCAGGGCGCCCGGAAAACGGTAGGCATTGCCCAATGAGCGACACCACACCCCCACAAGATTTTGCCGCAACGGTTGCCCAGCTAGAGACCATTGTGGAACGCCTGGAGTCCGGCGAACTCTCATTGGAAGATGCGCTGACCGCTTTTGAGCAGGGCGTTCGACTGACCCGCGATGCCCAGCAGCGCCTCGACACGGCCGAGCTAAAAGTGCGGGCACTGAGCGAAGATACCGACGGAAAACTTGAGGTGGCTCCCTTTGTAACGGCACCGGATGCCAACGCCCCAGACAAGGATCCCGGCAACGACAGCGAGGAAACGCCGCCATGGTAACGGCCCAAGCATCCAGGCTGACCACGCTGCGCCAAGCCAGCAGCACTCGCGTTGACGCTACACTCGCTGCGCTATTCGATGCACGTCCAGCGGTGGATGAGCGCTTAGAGGCGGCCATGCGCCATGGCCTGCTGGTGGGCGGCAAGCGTCTACGCCCCTTGTTAGTGTACTTAGCGGGCCAAGCACTGGGGGCCAGTGAAGACGACCTGGATGCGCCAGCAGCGGCCATTGAGCTTATTCACGCCTACTCGCTCATTCATGACGACCTGCCCGCGATGGACGACGATGACCTGCGCCGCGGCCAGCCCACCGTGCATAAAGCCTTTGATGAGGCGACGGCTATTTTAGCGGGCGATGCCTTGCAAGCCTTGGCGTTTGAAGTGCTGGCCAGCCGCCCGCACCCACGTTTAGGCCATTTGGTCTCCACCCTGGCCGTGGCCTCTGGGCGGGACGGCATGGTGGCCGGCCAAGCGCTGGATTTAGCCGCCGTGGGCGGCCACCCGGACGCCGAGGCGATGGCGCATATGCACGCCCATAAAACCGGCGCGCTGATTGTCGCCGCCGTGCGCCTGGGCGGGCTGGTCGCGGTGGAAGAGAACGACCCGCGTCTTGCAGCGCTAATTCGCTACGCCCGCGCCATTGGTCTAGCCTTCCAGATTCATGACGACATCCTGGATGTGACGGGAGACACCGCCACGCTGGGCAAAATTTCTGGCGCTGATGCCGCCCGTGCCAAGCCCACCTACCCCAGTTTATTGGGGCTGGCGGGCGCTCAGCGTAAAGCGAACACGCTTATTGACGAGGCCATTGCCGCCCTCGCCCCGTTAGGCGAGCAGGCCGCACCCCTGGCCGATCTTGCCCACTATATGATCGAGCGCGACCACTAACGATGCCTATGAAGCTGTTCGACGAGATACCCCGCGAGCGCCCGGCGACGCCGCTACTAGACTCTTTTGATCACCCCGCCGCGCTGCGGGCGATGAACACCAGCCAGCTGGCCCAGTTGGCCGATGAACTGCGCGCTTACCTGCTTTATAGCGTGGGCGTCACCGGCGGCCACTTTGGCGCAGGTTTGGGCGTAGTTGAGCTCAGCGTTGCGCTGCACCACGCCTTTCACACCCCGAAAGATCGTTTGGTGTGGGACGTTGGTCATCAGGCCTATCCGCATAAAATTCTCACCGGCCGTCGCGATGCCATGCTCGGCATTCGCCAGCACGGCGGTTTGGCCGCGTTCCCGCGTCGGGCCGAATCTGAATATGACACCTTTGGTGTAGGCCACTCCAGCACCTCGATTTCTGCAGCGCTGGGCATGGCCCTGGCTGCCCAGGCGCAAAACGACCCGCGCAAGGTCTGCGCCATCATTGGCGACGGCGCGCTCACGGCGGGGATGGCGTTTGAAGCGCTGGCCCACGCAGGCCACGTCAACGCCAATATGCTGGTAGTGCTGAACGACAACGAGATGTCGATTTCTGAAAACGTCGGCGGGATTGCCACGTATTTAGCCCGGGTGCTCTCCAGCAAGCCCTACCTCAAAATGCGCGAAGAGGGTAAAAAAGTACTCTCCCACCTGCCCGGCGCCCTGGAGCTTGCCAAACGTACCGAAGAGCACATGAAGGGCATGGTCAGCCCCGCCACGCTGTTTGAAGAGATGGGCTTTCACTACGTTGGCCCCATCGACGGCCACGACTTAGAGGCGCTGACTCAAACGCTGCGTAACCTGCGCGACCAGAAAGGCCCGCAGTTCCTGCATATCAAAACGGTCAAAGGGAAAGGCTTCCTGCCCGCCGAGGCGGACCAGATTGGCTACCACGCGATTACTAAGCTGGAAAAAACCACCACGACCGTCAGCGCTCCGCTAGTGAAGCAAGCAGCGGCCCCCAAAAGCGCTGCGAAGAAAAAATACTGCAACGTGTTTGGCGACTGGCTATGCGATATGGCCGCCGCCGACTCACGCCTCATGGGCATTACCCCCGCCATGGGCGAAGGCTCGGATCTGATTCGCTTCTCGCAAACCTATCCTAAGCGCTACTTTGACGTGGCTATTGCTGAACAGCACGCGGTCACGCTGGCCGCTGGCATGGCCTGCGAAGGCATGAAACCGGTGGTGGCGATCTACTCCACCTTCCTGCAGCGCGGCTACGACCAACTGATTCACGACGTGGCGGTACAAGATCTAGACGTGACGTTTGCTATCGACCGGGCAGGCCTTGTGGGCGAAGACGGCCCCACCCACCACGGCAGTATGGATCTTTCGTTTTTACGCTGCGTGCCGGGCATGGTGATTCTAGCGCCTGCCGATGAAGCCGAGTGCCGCGCCATGCTCAGCGCCGCCTACCATCACCCTGGCCCGGCTGCCGTGCGCTACCCGCGTGGCACCGGCCCAGGCGCGGTGATTCCAGAGCATCTGGAGCCGCTGGCGATTGGGCAAGCCCAGGTGCGCCGCGAGAGCACCAGCGACGGTGTCCGCATTGCGCTGCTGGCGTTTGGCAGCGTGAATAGCGCCGCCGCCGAAGTGGCTGAGAAGCTCAACGCCACTCACATCAACATGCGTTCGGTGAAACCTTTAGATCGCGACGCCGTGCTTCACGCAGCGGACGAGCATGAACTACTGGTCACCCTGGAAGAGAACGTGATCGCGGGCGGTGCGGGTAGCGCGGTGAACGAGCTACTGAACGCCGAGGGTGTTCAAGTGGAAGTGCTGAACTTGGGCCTGCCGGACGCCTTTGTGGAACATGGCACCCCCGCCGAGCTATTGCGCGACTGCGGCCTGGACGCTGAAGGCATTGAACGCGCTATTCGCGCCCGGCTGCCATAACCTTCGCGTGTGACCCACGCGCTTTTAACCTATTGAGATGTTTATGTTATTTCTAATTATTGTGTTTGGTTTGATTGGCCTTGCCGTCGGTGGCCCCATTGGCTTACTCATAGGTGGCGGCCTTGGCTGGTGGCTGGGTCGGCGCATCAGCCGTCGCTTGAATGCTGCCCGCGTTCAAATTCAAGAAGGCTTTTTGGAATCAATCTTCTCGGTCATGGGCTGCCTCTGCCAGGCCGACGGCAAAGTCACCGATGGCGAGCTAAACGTCGCCGAAAAGCTCTTTGATCAAATGCGCCTGCAGGGCGAGCACCGCGCCAAGGCACGCGCCGCCTTTGACCGGGGCCGCGCGGCTGACTTCAACCTGGAAGCCGAACTGGCCAAGGTCAACCGCCTGACTCAACGCCAGCCGGTGCTGCGCCAAGTGTTTTTACAGGTTCAGTTGAGCGCGATTGCCGCCGATGGCGTCCTGCACCCCGCCGAGCATGAGATGATTTTGCGCGTTGCCCGCGGGGTTGGCTGTAGCGATGCCGAAGTGCAGCAAATCGAAGCAATGCTCCACGGCGCTGCCGCCAACTCCCAAGGTGCCAGCGAAGAAGCCTTAAAAGATGCTTACCGCGTTCTTGGGGTATCAGAAGACGCCAGCGACGCCGAGCTTAAGAAAGCCTACCGCCGCCTGATGAGCCAAAACCACCCGGATAAGTTAGCGGGTAAAGGCCTGCCGGAGAGCATGCGCGAAGTAGCCCAGGCGCGCACCAGTGAAATTGGTAATGCCTATGAGCGTATTCGCACCGCCCGCGGCCAGTAGCCCGTGACAGGGTTCCAGGGAGTGCTACAGTGAAAGCTTCAACGGTACTGCCTGGAGCCACCGAATGATCACGCTATACAGCTTTCCCAATTCCCGCTCTTTGCGGGCCGCCTGGACACTTGAAGAGCTAGGCTTGGAGTACCAGTGTCACCACGTAGCGCTAGATAAAGGTGAAGGGCAGAGCGCGGAGCACCTCGCCCGCCACCCGGATGGCAAAGTACCGGTGCTGGAAGATGGCGAGTTAACGCTGTTTGAATCCGCGCCTATCTGCCGCTATCTCGCCGAGCAGTATGGCGATGGGCAATTGCTGCCTCAAAGCGTTGCCGAGCGCGCTCAGGTCGACCAGTGGCTTAGCTTTATCGTCACCGAGATCGAGCAGCCGCTGTGGTTACAGGCCAAGCACAAATTCGCCCTGCCACAAGATAAGCGCGTGCCGTCGGTACTGCCCACTGCCGCTTGGGAGTTTCAACGGGCACTGCTCGCGTTAGAGCGCCGCTACCGCGGCCAAGAAACCTTGGTGGAGAATACCTTCACTCTTGCGGATCTTTTCCTGACCCATACGCTGACCTGGGCGGCCAGCATGAAACATCGCCTGCCGGAGCCGCTGGTGGCTTACCGCGCCCGTCACGCTAATCGCCCAGCGCTTGCCCGTGCCGCCGAAAAAGAGCAGGCAGCGGCTAACGGTTAAGCGCTACCCCTTACGCTCAATATCCACATCGCTGGCCTGGGTGAAATCATCCAGCGCCATCATGTGGCCGAGCTTGCCCGCTTTGGTGGAGAGGTACTGTTCGTTGTGGGGGTTTAAGCCAGTGGTAATGGGCAGCCGCTCGACGACGTTCACGCCGTCGCGGGTCAGCGCATCTACCTTGCGGGGGTTGTTGGTCATCAGCTTGAGCGCGGTAATGCCCAAGTGGTTGAGCATCGGCACGCAGAGGTCGTAGCGGCGCATGTCGGCACCGAAGCCGAGCTGCTCGTTGGCCTCTACAGTATCGGCCCCCTGGTCTTGCAGATGATAGGCGCGGATTTTATTGAGCAGGCCAATGCCCCGCCCTTCCTGGCGCAAGTAAAGCAGCACGCCGCGCCCCTCTTCGGCAATTCGCTTCAGCGCTTCTTGGAGCTGGTAGCCGCAGTCGCAGCGCATCGAGAATAGCGCATCGCCGGTTAAGCACTCAGAGTGCACGCGCCCTAACACCGGCTCGCCGCCGCTCACATCTCCCAACGTTAAGGCGATATGGTCTTTACCCGTGGCGTCGTCTTCGAAGCCATGCATGGTGAATGTGGCCCAGGGAGTGGGCAGCCGAGAGGCAGCAATGAAGCGAATGGTCACAGGTTTCCTCGCTGATTAACCAAACCAGTTAACCACACCAGTGTTGGCGAAGTGGGCAAATAGTTTACCAGGAAGCCGCGCAGGCCTCACGGTCTTAGCGGGGTGCGACGATTTTTGCCACGGTTTGCGCCGCCACCCCCGGCTATCTTCACGTACAATTCCTATCTTCAGGTACGATGACTCCCTTACAATGCGGGCAAATTTCTCAAGAGCAAGTGTTTATGACCACCACACCTTTGCAAAACGACCGTTTTCTTCGCGCGCTGGCTCGCCAGCCCGTTGACCGCACTCCGGTGTGGATGATGCGCCAAGCCGGCCGCTACCTGCCGGAGTACCGCGCCAGCCGCGCCGACGCAGGCAGCTTTATGGACCTGTGCCGCAATCATGACCTGGCTTGCGAAGTGACCCTGCAGCCGCTAGAGCGCTACCCGCTCGACGCCGCGATTCTGTTTTCGGATATTTTGACCATCCCCGATGCCATGGGGCTGGGCCTCTACTTCGAAACCGGAGAAGGCCCCAAATTCAGAAAAACCGTCCGCACCCCGGAAGAAGTCGCCGCGCTGACCGTGCCGAACGCCGAGCGCGACCTGGACTACGTGATGCGGGCGGTCTCCACTATTCGCCGCGAGCTGAACGGCCGCATGCCGCTGATCGGCTTCTCCGGCAGCCCCTGGACGCTGGCAACGTATATGGTCGAAGGCGGTTCCAGCAAAGACTTCCGCCACCTGAAAACCATGCTTTACGACACGCCGGACACCATGCACCAGCTGCTGGATACTCTCGCGCAGTCGGTCACCGACTACCTGAATGCGCAGATTCGCGCCGGTGCCCAGGCGGTACAGATTTTTGATACCTGGGGCGGCGCACTCTCTACGCCTGCTTATTTAGAGTTCTCGCTGCGCTATATGGAGCAGATCGTTTCCGGGCTGATCCGCGAACACGACGGACGCCGCGTGCCGGTGATTCTGTTCACCAAAAACGGCGGCCAGTGGCTTGAGCACATTGCTTGCGCCGGTGCCGACGCGCTGGGTATCGATTGGTCGACCGAGCTTTCTGATGCCCGCGCCCGCGTAGGCCATAAAGTCGCCCTGCAGGGTAACTTGGACCCCAACGTGCTGTTTGCTCGCCCTTCGGCCATTCGCGCCGAAGTGGCCCGCGTGTTGGAGAGCTACGGCCACGGCCCGGGCCACGTGTTCAATTTGGGGCACGGCATCAGCCAGTTCACCAATCCCGATCACGTCACCGCCTTTATGGAGGCGCTGCACGACTTAAGCCCGCAGTACCATCAGGGCATTCCGACCCAAACGAACGACCAGTGCCCAGGAGCCAAGCAATGAGCGACCTACGCGACGACCAGTGGTTTACCGAAGTCTTTGATAGCCACGGCAGCGCTTTCTCGCTGAAAATCACCGAAAAACTGCTGGATGTGCAGAGCCCCTACCAGCACCTGGAAGTGTACGCCACCGAAACCTACGGCAACCTGATGGTGCTGGATGGCTGCGTGATGCTGACCGATCGCGACAACTTCCTCTACCACGAGATGATTGCTCACCCGGCGCTGTTCACCCATCAAGACCCCAAGCGGGTGGTGATTATTGGCGGCGGCGACTGCGGTACGCTGAAAGAAGTGCTGCGCCATCCGGGCGTTGAAAAAGTCACTCAGATCGACATTGATGAAGAAGTCACCAAGGCCTCCGAGCGCTTTTTCCCGTCATTAGTAGAAGCCAACGGCGACCCCCGCGCCGAGCTGCTGTTTGCCGACGGCGTGAAATGGGTAGATGACGCTGCCGACGAGAGCATCGACGTGCTGATCATCGACTCCACCGACCCGGTAGGCCCTGCAGAAGGCCTGTTCAAAACCGACTTCTTGAAGCGCTGCCACCGCATTCTGAAAAGCGGCGGCGTGATGGTTCAGCAGAGCGAGTCACCGCTGTATCACAGCGGCTCGATTATCCGCGAGCTGCGTAACGACATGCGCGAAGCAGGCTTTGATAGCGTGGCCACCCTGCCCTTCCCCCAGCCGGTGTACCCTTCCGGCTGGTGGAGCGTGACGCTGGCTGGCAAAAGCACCAACGTCGAAAGCTTCCGCGAAGAGGCTGCCGCCAGCCACGAAATGCCGCTACAGTACTACACAGTAGATGCCCACCGCGGTGCCCTGGCGCTGCCGCCCTTTATGCGTAAAGCGTTCGCATAAGTTTGCGGTGACGTTATGCATCAGGCCGGGCTCTGCCCGGCCTTTTTTATGCGCAAGTGTTGCTGCGCTCGACGTTAAGGAATAACAAATGAACACCACGCGTTGGTTAGGATTGGGAATCACTCTATTAGCACCCGCTCTCTGGGTACCTGCCATGGCCATAGCCGATACCCTAGAGGCTGTTCAAGAGCGCGACAGCGTGCGCTGTGGCGTTAACGCGGCCCAGCCCGGCTTCTCATCGTTAGACGACAACGACCAGTACCGCGGCCTGGATACCGATGTGTGCCGTGCAGTGGCAGCCGCTGCGCTGGGCGATGCCAGCAAGGTCAATTTTGTGCCGTTAGATTCAGTGGAACGCTTTGCCGCGCTGCAGTCGGGTGAGGTGGACGTGCTCTCCCGCACCACCACTTGGACCTCTAGCCGCGATACCACGCTAGGGATGAACTTCACTGGCGTCAGCTATTACGACGGCCAAGCGTTTATGGTGGCCAGCGACCTCGGCGTGCAGAGCGCCAAAGAGCTGGATGGAGCGGCTGTTTGCACCCAGTCAGGCACCACCAGCGAGCTGAATCTTTCCGACTACTTCCGCATTAACAACATGACCTATGATGCGGTGGTGTTTGATTCACCTGAACAGTCGATTGCCGGGTTTGAAGCAGGCCGCTGCGATGTATTGAGCTCGGATGCCTCGCAGCTCTACGCCCAGCGCATTCAACTGGCCGACCCCAATATGGCCGTCGTGTTGCCGGAGATCATCTCCAAAGAGCCGCTAGGCCCCGCCGTGCGCCAAGGTGATGACCAGTGGTTCAACATCGTGAAGTGGTCGCTGTTTGCCATGCTGAACGCCGAAGAGCTGGGCGTTAGCCAAGCTAATGTGGATGAACGGCTAAACTCAGACAATCCAGATGTGATGCGTTTGCTCGGCCAAGATGGCGATTTTGGCGAAGCCATGGGCCTACAGTCGGACTGGGCTTACCAAATCGTCAAACAGGTGGGTAATTACGCGGATATTTATGACCGCAACGTGGGCACAGGCTCTGATTTTAAGATCGCACGAGGCTTAAATTCTCTTTGGAAAGATGGCGGTATTCAGTACGCGCCACCTATTCGCTAACCCGCTAACAAACTATGCGCCAACCAGCGCTAGCCGCTACGCACCAAAAAAGCGCAACGCGTAGCTGCTAGCGCACTTTTTTGCACCACGACCTTCGATAAATTCGCTGATTTTACGTTGAAAAGCGCTGAATTTGGCGACATATCTTTTTTGGCACCTTCCTTGCTAGCTTTTAGTGATGCATCACCATGCATAACGACATTAAATCGAGGAAGGGGAACAAACATGATGAATAAGAAACACCTGGTACTGCTGGCCTCCGCTGGTGCTATTACCCTCGCCGGTGTCGCCACCGCCCAAGCCGATACATTAGAAGATACCCGCGAGCGCGGTGCCATTCAGTGTGGCGTCAGCGACGGCTTGCCAGGTTTTTCCGCCCCGGACGATAGCGGCGAGTGGCAAGGCCTTGACGTTGACGTATGTCGCGCCGTAGCCGCTGCGGTACTGGGCGATGCAGATGCGGTTAACTACATCTCCTTGAACGCCGTTGAGCGCTTCACCGCACTGCAGTCGGGCGAAGTCGATGTCCTTTCTCGTAACACCACCTGGACCACCACCCGCGACACCACCCTGGGCCTGAACTTCACCGGCGTTAACTTTTACGACGGCCAAGGCTTCATGGTGTCTCGTGACCTCGGTATCACCAGCGCTGCTGAGCTGGACGGCGCCGCCATCTGTATCCAGTCCGGTACGACCACTGAGCTGAACCTGGCCGATTACTTCCGTGCTAACGGCATGGAATTCGATCCGATCGTTTTCGATACCTCTGAGCAGACCGTGGGTGGCTTCCAAGCTGGCCGTTGTGACGTTCTGACCTCTGACACCTCTCAGCTGGCCGCACTGCGCATTCAGCTCGATGATCCGTCTGCCGCCATGATTCTGCCCGACGTTATCTCTAAAGAGCCGCTGGGCCCGGTTGTACGCCAAGGCGACGATTTGTGGTTCAACATCGTGAAGTGGTCGCTGTTCGCCATGATCAACGGTGAAGAGTACGGCGTCACCAGCGAAAACGCTGAAGAAATGCTCAGCTCTGAGAACCCGGACGTTGCTCGCCTGCTTGGCCAAGATGGCAACTACGGTGAAGGCATGGGTCTTGAGGCCGACTGGGCTTACAACATCCTGAGCCAAGTAGGTAACTACGGTGAAAGCTTTGAGCGCAACGTAGGTATGGGTTCACCGCTGGAGATTGAGCGCGGTGTTAACGCCCTGTGGAACCAAGGCGGCTTCCAGTACGCACCGCCGATTCGCTAAGCGTCTCGCTTGACCCCGGCCCGCCACCCTTTTTGGTCATGGCGGGCCATTTGATTGACCTTCCGTATCGCGGAGACGCCACCCATGTCCGTAAGACCTAACGCTCGCCCCGTTGGCCAAAAGCCACCGTTTTGGCGAGACCGCGCCAAACGTGCGCTCATCTTCCAATGTCTGCTGATTGCCGCTGTCATCGCTTTCCTGTTCTATATCGTCGGCAACGTGCAAGACAACCTCTCCTCTCGGGGTATCACCACAGGTTTTGGTTTCCTGAGTAATACCGCCGGTTTTGGGATCGTGCAGAGTCTGATCGACTACTCCTCCCAAAGCACCTATGGCCGCACATTCTTCGTTGGCCTACTGAATACGCTTTTGGTGGGTGGATTAGGCGTTATCGCCGCCACCATCGTTGGCTTTATTGTCGGTATTTCGCGCTTATCGCCTAACTGGCTCATCGCCAAGTTAGCGGCAGCGTATATCGAGACGTTCCGGAATATCCCGCTGCTGCTGCAGATTTTCTTTTGGTATTTTGCCGTACTGCGCACCCTGCCCAGCGCCCGGGACAGCCTTGCCTTTGGTGAAGCCATTTTCCTGAACGTACGCGGGCTCTACTTTCCGCAGCCGTTGTTTGAGTCTGGTTTTGGCCTCATTCCTGTCACCTTCGTCGTCGCTATTGTTGCCAGCATTGCGCTGGTGATCTGGGCAAAACGTCGTCAGGAAGCCACCGGCAAACGCCTGCCCGCTTACTGGATCTCTTTTGTGCTGATTTTTGGCCTGCCGCTGCTGGTGATGTTTGCCACGGGCGTGCCGATTACTTGGGAAATGCCTGAACTACGCGGTTTTAACTTCCGCGGGGGCGTCACGGTGATCCCAGAGTTCTTGGCGCTATGGTTTGCGCTATCGATCTATACCGCCTCGTTTATTGCCGAAATTGTACGTTCAGGTATTCAAGCGATTTCCCATGGGCAAACCGAAGCTGCGCAAGCGCTCAGCCTGCCCCGCAACTTGGTACTTCGCTTAGTGGTGGTGCCCCAAGCACTGCGGGTGATTATTCCGCCTCTGACCAGCCAATACCTCAACTTGATTAAAAACTCATCGCTGGCAACCGCCATTGGTTACCCAGATCTCGTGTCGGTATTTGCAGGCACGACGCTGAACCAGACAGGTCAGGCTATTGAGGTCATTGCGATGACCATGGCCGTCTATCTGACCATCAGCCTGTTGGTATCCATGTTTATGAACTGGTTCAACGCCCGTGTGGCGCTGGTTGAACGCTAGGCCGATGGCGAGGAGTCACAGATGATTCATAACCAAACAATGATTGAGCAACGGCCAGCCCCGGGTAATTCAGTGGGTGCGGTGGCGTGGCTACGCGCCAATCTATTTAACGGACCCATTAACACCATCTTCACCTTAATCGGCCTATACGTGCTGTATTTGCTGGTGGTACCGACGGTGCAATGGGCATTTATTAACGCCGACTGGATCGGCACAACGCGTGACGACTGCTCCCGGGAAGGCGCTTGTTGGGTCTTCATCAACGCTCGCTTTAGCCAGTTTATTTACGGCCTGTACCCCAGCGAGGAGACCTGGCGCGCCAATATTGTGTTTGCCATGTTCTTTTCGCTGATTGCTTGGCTGGCGATACCGCGACTGCCTCTTAAGCGCTGGGTGGCTGTTTTTGCGCTGTTGGTCTTCCCGGTCATTTCGTTTGTACTGCTGCACGGCGGTTATTTCGGCCTACCCCAGGTGCCTACGCACCGCTGGGGCGGCCTGATGCTTACCCTGCTGCTAGCAACGGTTGGGATGGTGGGGGCTCTGCCGATCGGTATTGTGCTGGCCCTGGGGCGACGCTCTAACATGCCCATCGTCAAAAGCTTTTGCGTGGTGTTTATCGAGTTCTGGCGCGGCGTGCCGCTGATCACCGTGCTGTTTATGGCCTCGGTGATGCTGCCGCTGTTCCTGCCCTCCGATATGAGCGTTGACCGCTTGGTGCGCGCTTTGATCGGCTTAACGCTGTTCCAGAGCGCCTATATGGCGGAGGTCATTCGTGGCGGCTTGCAGGCGATTCCAAAAGGCCAGGAAGAGGCGGCTGCCGCGCTCGGCATGACGTATTGGAAACGCATGGGGCTGATTATCCTTCCCCAAGCGCTGAAGATGATGATTCCTGGCATCGTGAATACGTTTATCTCGCTGTTTAAAGACACCACCCTGGTCATGATTATCGGGCTCTTTGACCTTTTGGGGATCGTGCAAGCGGCACTGGCCGACTCACGCTGGCTAGGCTTCTCGTTGGAAGGCTACGTGTTTGCCGCCTTCATGTTCTGGATCTTCTGTTTCAGCATGTCGCGCTACAGCCAGTACCTAGAACGCAAGCTGCATACCGGCCACAAGCGCTAACGCCGCTTTCATTAACGATTTTTTAGCAGGATAGTGACATGACTCAAGCAGCCACCAACAACCCTGGTACCAGTACTTCTGACCTGATGGTTGAAATGCGCGGCGTGAACAAGTGGTACGGCGATTTCCACGTGCTGCGCGATATCTACCTGGAAGTAAAACGCGGCGAACGGATTGTTATTTGCGGGCCTTCAGGCTCCGGCAAATCCACCATGATCCGCTGCATTAATCACTTAGAAGAGCATCAGAAAGGCGAGATTGTGGTAGGCGGCGTACCGCTTACCCAAGACGTCAAACGCATTGAGCAGATTCGCCGCAGTGTGGGCATGGTGTTCCAGCACTTCAACCTGTTCCCTCACCTCACGGTGCTGGAGAACTGCTGTATCGCCCCGATGTGGGTGCAGAAAAAGCCCCGCAAAGAGGCCGAAGCCATGGCCATGCAGTACCTGGAGCGTGTGCGCATTGCTGAGCAGGCCAAAAAGTATCCCGGCCAGCTCTCTGGCGGCCAGCAGCAGCGCGTCGCCATTGCCCGCTCGCTGTGTATGCACCCGGACGTGATGCTATTTGACGAACCCACCTCTGCTCTTGACCCGGAAATGATCAAGGAAGTGCTGGACGTGATGGTGGAACTGGCCGAAGAAGGCATGACCATGCTCTGCGTCACCCACGAGATGGGCTTTGCCAAAACCGTGGCCGACCGCGTGATCTTTATGGACCAGGGGCAAATCATTGAAGAGAACGCGCCGGAGCCGTTCTTCAATAACCCGCAGTCTGAGCGCACCCAGCTCTTCTTGAGCCAGATTCTGGGGCATTAATTCAGCTTCCAGCGCCACATAGTGGTGAACGTGGGCCTCCAATGAGGCCCATTTTTATGTGGCCTCTACTCCACAACCACTCCACAACATCACAACCAGTGAGTCATCATGGAAAAGCTATTTATTGACCGCGCACCACAGCCCATTGCCCCGTTTTCACACGCCTGCCGCGTGGGCGATCTGGTCTTTATCACCGGCCAGATGCCCATCGTGCCGGAAACCAACGAGATGCTGCTAGGCACCTTCACCGAGCAAACCCACCGGGTAATGCAGAACCTGGCCATCGTGCTGGAAGAAGTCGGCAGTAGCTTTGAGTACGTAGTGCAGTCGCGGGTGTTCATCACCAATATGGGCCACTTCGATGAAGTGAATCAGGTCTACGCCAGCTACTTCCAACAACCGCTGCCCACCCGCACCTGCATCGGCGTGACCGGGCTTGCGGGCGGCGCGGATGTGGAAGTCGATATGATTGCCTGGATTCCTCCCAAAGAGAGCGCTTAACCGCCCACAAGCGTAATGCTGGCGGGCAGTAGCGCAGGCTGCTCCCGGTGTTGAGTCAGCGGCTTTCCCGCCAGCGCCGTGAGCAGAATTTGTAGGGGGTCGCCGTGGCTGACCACCAGCACCGTTTCACCCTCAAAGCGCTGCTCTAACGCATCCAGTGCAGCGCACATCCGTGCAGCTACCCGGCTGACCGGCTCTACCTGCCACTGGGTGTGTTCAGCGCTCTTGGCATCGAAGGCCCACACCTGCGGGTAGTGATTATCCGCCTGTCCATCCAGTTCGCCAAAGTGGCGCTCCCTTAAGCGCTCCTCTTTTTGCATGTCCAGAGCAAACGCCGTTGCTACCCTGGCGGCGGTTTGGGTGGTGCGCAAAAAGTCTGAATGTACCGCCCGCGTCGGCTCTGGCCAGCGCCACTGCGCCAGTAACTCCACTAACTGCTGCTCGCCCTGCTCTGAAAGCCCGTAATTCGTCAGACCCCGCTCAGGCGAGCTGATGATTTTTCCCTGTGCGTTGGCTTGGCTATGGCCGTGACGCATGAGGAGATAGCGGTTTCGCCAAGCATAGTTGGGTTGCAGTAAGTCCATTGTCATCTCTCAAAAAAACCGTGTTTGACCAAACATCGAACGATTGCCATGGTTAAGGGGTAACCAACGACATGGAGGACGTATGACAATGACCACCTATATCGTGGTAGCTGACGCCGCCCGCGCACGTATCTTCACCCGTGATGCGCTCAATCTCGCCGAGCAAGAGAGCTTGGTACACGCAGCCGGCAGGCTGCACGAGGGTGATTTGATAACCGACCGCAGCGGGGCCGATGTTCATGAGTCTACGTCAACATCGTCGCGCTCATCCGGTGAGGAAGGCACTGCCTCTCAGCATGAGAACGAGCTATTTGCCAAAGAGGTGGCCCAACGCCTCTACGCTGCCCGAGTAGATAACAGCCTGGAGAAGCTCATTTTAGTCGCGCCGCCTAAGTTTTTAGGGTTACTCAAAGAGAAGCTCGATAATCCCACACAAAAGCTGTTGATCCATACGCTCTCGAAAGACCTTAGCAAGGCCTCGATGGTCGATATCCAACACGCGGTCAGTGACCTGCGCTAGCACGGGCAGTTAGCACTTACTTA
The DNA here is from genome assembly GCF_046536035.1 of Halomonas sp. SIMBA_159. Lineage (NCBI taxonomy): Bacteria > Pseudomonadati > Pseudomonadota > Gammaproteobacteria > Oceanospirillales > Halomonadaceae > Halomonas > Halomonas sp. SIMBA_159. The sequence continues at coordinate 134,350 of NZ_JAWJBT010000001.1, read as the reverse complement.
CTATTTTCCTGATTTTTACTAAAGGCATAGACGCTCTCGCCGATACCCATCATGAACCCTGATGATCCCGAGAGCGACTATGTTTTCCTCCCTACGTTTACGTATCTTGCTAGCGGCCCTTATCGCTATTGTGTTGGCTTTAACGGTGAATGGCATTGCTAGTTACACGACTGTAAAGCATCACAATAGTGAGCAGGTGAACCGCAACCTAAGCGCTGTTGTGAATGGAAACACACAGGCCATCGATGAGTGGTTCAATGCGCGCTACACGATGTTAGCCAGTATGGAACACACTGCAGGTAGCGAGGAGCCGCTACAAGCCTTGCGTCAGTTAGCCGATTCCGGCGACTTTATGACCGCTTACATTGCTTACCCGTCTACATCAGAGGGAATTTTCTCAGACGGCTGGCAACCCCCTAGCGATTATGACCCACGCCAGCGTCCCTGGTATCAAGGCGCGGTTAATGCACAAGACACCATCATTACGGCCCCCTATGTGGATGCTCAAACGGGCGGTTTAATCGTTACCTTCGCCCGCCCCTTCTATCAAAACGGCGAACTAGCCGCTGTGGTTGGGGCCGATATTACGATTGCTGACGTTATCGATATTGTTGCCAGCATATCCCCCACACCGTCTAGCTTTGGCTTTCTAACCACCAACGATGGCACGCTGGTTGCCCATCCGGATGAGTCGCTGACGCTGGAGCCTTCAAGTGTATTAAGCGATGCGCTCACGCCTTCGGATCTCACTCGCATCGTGCAGGCAGACTCCCCACAGCCGCTAGCTCTGCAAGGCAGCAATAAACTGCTGATGGGCAGTGCTGTAGGCGGCAACAGCGGTTGGCAGTTGGTCGTCGCGTTAGACGAAGCAGAAGCCACCGCAGGCCTGCGCGCCATTGCCACCACCTCCATCGTGACCCTACTGATCGTCGCGGCCATCACCGCCGTGGTCTTTGGCATGTTGTTATCGCTGCTGCTGCGTCGCCTGCTGGGCGTACGCAACGCGATGGATAATATCGCCTCGGGCGAGGGTGATTTAACCCAGCGCTTGCCAGAAGAAGGCAACGACGAAGTGGCTCAAATTGCCAGCGCCTTCAATCGCTTCGTGGGCAAGATGGAAGAGGTATTGATCGACGTACGCACCAGCAGCGAATCGGTGCACCACGCCGCCAACGAGATTGCTATGGGTGGCCAGGACCTCTCCCGCCGTACCGATAACGCTGCGTCTAGCCTGCAGCAAACCTCGGCGTCGGTCGAAGAGATCACCAGCACCGTGCAGCACACCGCGTCCTCTGCTAAAGAGGCTAACAAGCTCTCCCATGCGGCTACCGAGGTCGCGAAAGAGGGTGGTCAGGTGGTGTCGAACGTGGTCACTACCATGGAAGAAATCTCCGACGCCTCCAACAAAATTGGCGAGATTGTCACGCTGATGAACAGCATCGCTTTTCAAACCAACCTGTTGGCGCTGAACGCCTCGGTAGAAGCAGCGCGGGCAGGCGAGCAAGGCCGAGGCTTTGCCGTTGTAGCGGATGAAGTGCGCAAACTGGCGGGCCGCAGCAGCGACGCGGCCAACGATATCCAGAAGCTGATTGAAGACTCGCAAACCAAGGTGAATAACGGCACCTTGTTGGTACGCAATGCGGGTAGCACGATGAGGGATATCGTTGACCACATCACCCGCGTAACCGACGTACTGGAAGAGATCAACGCTGCGACCAGCGAGCAAAGCGATGGCATCAAACAGGTCAATATTGCAGTGGCAGAACTGGACCGCATGACTCAAGAAAACGCCGCGATGGTCGAGGAGTCCACCACCGCCGCCGAGCAGTTGAAAGAGCAGGCGGATCACCTGACCGGGACAATCAGCAGCTTCAAACTCTCTAACGCGGCATCGCCCGCGCTGCAAGCGCCGCAGGATCGCTTACCGCGCACGTCAGAGACCTTCTAAACGTCTCGTCTGCCTCTCCTCCATGGCCGCCGCAGCGCCCGCGGTGGCGGCCATGTCATACGTTAGCCATGAATCTTTGCTCTACTGGCTAAAAGATGGCACTCGATACGCTCTTCCGCCTCTTGCTAAAACAGGACCACTTCTCATGCACTTTCGCTCCCTTCGCTCCCTCGTTTTGGCGTTGGCAGGCCCTTGCCTGCTCGCTGTGGTTGCCGCACTGGTGGTTTATAACCTAATCGCGGCCGCCCGCACCCAAGAAACCGTTGAACAGCACACCCAAACGCTCATGCAGAGCGCACTGGACGCGCGACTCAATGCCATTGCCGAGGCCGAAGGTGAACGGATTCAGCGCGAGCTGGACAAGGCCATGACGCTGGCCAGCCAGCTCGCCACCACTAACGCCCTCATGGGCGTGGAAGATGCCGAGGGCCAGCGCGCGCTCTACCTGAGCCGCCGTCAGCTCTCCAACTTGGTACGGCAAACGGTTGCCGATAACCCCGCGCTGCTGGATGCGTTCATCGGCTGGGAGCCCAATGCCTTTGGGGACGACGCCCGCTTTGCTGGCGACGAGCGCTACGGCCACGATGGCAGCGGCCGCTTCATGCCCTGGTGGTACCGCACCGGGGATGGCTCGCTCGAAGTTTTACCGCTGGGCGACACCATGGAGAGCGAAACCCGCCTGGCCAGCGGCGTGCGTGAGGGGGAGTACTACCTCTGCCCCCGCGAAACGCTTGCCCCCTGTGTGATCGACCCCGCCGCCTACGATTACGACGGCGAGACACAGCTGGTAACCTCGTTTAACGCACCGATTTTGGTGAATGGCGAATTTCGCGGCGTGGCCGGGGTCGACCTCTCGCTGAACTTCATTCAAACGCTGCTGCGCGACGCCAACGCCGCGCTGTATGACGGCGCAGGCAGGATGGCGCTGGTCGCTGGGCGCGGCGGCTTGGTGGCGGATACAAACGGCGAAGAGGCCTTGGGTCTGCCTGCCAGCAATGCGCTGAGCGATACGGCCCTGGCAGGCATTGCCGAAGCGACGACACAAGACAGCCTCTACAGCAGCATGGCCAACGGCATGTTTCAGCGCTACCAGCCGCTGACCATTGGCGATACGGAGCAGCCGTGGGTGCTGGTGCTACAGCTGCCCGAGTCCGTCGTGCTCGCCGAACTCAACGCGCTGCAGAACGTTTTGAGCGATCAGCGCCAGCAAAACACCCTGGGAATGACGCTGGTGGGGCTGCTGCTAGCAGCCATCGGCATCGCCGCTCTGTGGTGGATCGGTGGGCGTATTGCGCGTCCGCTCAAACGCTTAGCGAACAGAATGGAAGAGATCGCCTCTGGAAACGGCGATCTCACTCAGCGCCTGCCCGTGCATGGCCGCGATGAGAGCGCCGCCGTGGCCGCGCAGTTCAACGCCTTTGCCGAAAAAATTCAGGCCATTCTGCTGGACGTACGGCGCAGCAGTGAGGCCGTGAACCACGCGGCCAACGAGATCACCCAGGGCGGCCATGACCTGTCACGGCGTACCGAGCAAGCCGCTGCTAGCCTGCAAGAAACCTCGGCAGCGATGGAAGAGATCAGCAGCACCGTCAGCCACACCACCCACGCCTCCCAAGAGGCCAGCGGGCTGTCCAACACCGCCTCGCAGTTGGCTTCCCGTACCGACAAGGCGTTTGTTCAGGTGGTCTCGACCATGGATGACATCCGCGCGACCTCGGCAGAGATTCAGAGCATCGTCAGCGTGATCGACGGCATTGCCTTCCAAACCAACCTGCTGGCGCTCAACGCCTCAGTAGAAGCAGCGCGGGCTGGCGAGCACGGGCGCGGCTTTGCCGTGGTGGCCGATGAAGTGCGCAAGCTGGCCTCGCGCAGCAGCGACGCCGCCAAGGACATCCGCCAGCGCATCGATGCGTCTGCCGACAAGGTCGAAAGCGGCACGCAAATGGTACGCGACGCCGAAGCCGCCATGCACGAGCTGGCCGATAGCGTAACTCGCGTCACCCAAATGCTCGGCGATATCAGTACGGCAGCCGGTGAGCAGAACGACGGCATCAACCAAGTCAGCGTCGCGGTGACCGACCTGGATCAGATGACCCAGCAAAACGCCGCCCTGGTGCAAGAGTCCACCACCGCTGCAGAGCAGCTCAAAGACCAAGCGGACAGGCTGGCCGCGCTGGTGGGTGGCTTTACGCTAGAGGCGTCGCAGCATCAGGCTCAGGCGCTGCCAAGCCCTGAAAAGGCCAAGGTGTAACCGCTAGGGAATCGGTGGCAGCGGAATATCGTCACTGCGCTTGGCCCCGGCGGTCATTTCGCGGCAGAGCCTTAAAAACTCCCGAACGCCGGTGGTCAGGTACTTGTGGCGATGCCAGATAAAGGTGAACTGGCGCTTTAGATCCAACTCCGGCGTGGGCAGCGGCACCAAGCTGCCGCGCCGGAAGGCATCGCGCAGCGCCAGCCGCGAAACGCAGCCAATGCCCAAGCCCGACTCCACCGCGCGTTTAATGCCCTCGGTATGTTCCAGTTCCAATAGCGTATTGAACCGGCTGCGACGGTGGCGGGCGGCATGCTCCAGCGTCATACGCGTACCGGAGCCCTCCTCGCGCATGATCCAATCCTCCCGCAGCAGCTGATCCAGCTCCAAGTGCTCCCGCCCTGCCAGCGGGTGGCGCGGCGAGCAGAACACGCACAGCTCATCCTCGACCCAGGGCTGGCTGATGATCATATCGTCATCGCACTGCCCCTCAATCAGCCCTAAATCCAGCGAGTGCTGGCGCACGCCCTCGATGATATGCCGCGTATTGCGCACCGCCAGCCGCACTCGGCTGCCGGGATAGCGCTGCATAAAATCGCTGATCAGCAGCGTGGCGAGATAGTTACCGATGGTGAGCGTCGCGCCGACGTCTAACGCGCCCACGCCCTGTTGGCCCCGCAGTAGCTCCTCGACCTCCTCGGCACGGTCCAGCAGGGCCACCGCCTTGGGCAGTAGCTGGAAGCCGAGCGCGTTGAGCTTTAGCCGCTTACCAATGCGGTCAAGCAGTTGGCAGTCGAACTGGCGCTCCAGCTCGGCCAGTGCCGTGCTGGTGGCCGATTGCGACATGGCCAGCGCGCGCGCCGCCTGGGAAACGCTCTCATGCTGTGCAACGGCCACGAAGACTTCTAGCTGGCGCAGGGTGTAGTGCATGACCAAAACCTATCTGTCGAGTGATCGGCGAAAGGGCTATATCGATTTTAAAGATAAGCGTTATCAAGATAATTTGCTTAACAGATATACCACCCTTTATTTAGAATAAGCAGCAACCTATAGAGCTATTTTTTATTCTTTTTTGGAATATGGCGAGCAAGGCTTAGGCCGCGCTGCCCTTGGAGGAGTTAGCATGAGCAAGTTTGCCCTGGAAGAAGTGCTAAGCGTTCACCACTGGAACGATACCCTGTTCAGCTTCCGCACCACCCGCGAGCGCAGCCTGCGCTTCAAAACCGGCCAGTTTGTGATGATCGGCCTGGAAGTGGATGGCAAACCGCTGATGCGCGCTTACTCCATTGCTAGCCCCAACTACGAAGACCACCTTGAGTTCTTCAGCATCAAAGTGCCCGATGGCCCGCTGACCTCGCGCCTGCAGCATCTGAAAGTGGGCGACCAAATCATGGTCAGCCGCAAGCCGACCGGTACCCTGGTGTGCGACGATCTGCTGCCGGGCCGTAACCTTTACATGCTCTCTACCGGTACCGGCTTGGCGCCGTTTATGAGCCTGATTCAAGACCCGGAAGTCTACGAGCGCTTTGAGAAAGTGGTGCTGATTCACGGCGTGCGTGAAGTCTCTGAGCTGGCCTACGCCGACTTCATCACCAAAGAGCTGCCCGCCCACGAATACCTGGGCGAAGAAGTCGCCGAAAAACTGGTGTACTACCCCACCGTGACCCGTGAAGAGTTCCACACCATGGGCCGCCTGACTGACCACATTCGCAGCGGCAAGCTTTTTGAAGACACCGGCCTACCGCCGATTGACCCGCGCCAAGACCGCGCCATGATTTGCGGCAGCCCGGCGATGCTAGACGACACCAGCGCACTGCTAGACGAGCTGGGCCTGAATATCTCCCCGCGTATGGGCGAGCCGGGCGACTACGTCATCGAGCGTGCGTTCGTCGAGAAGTAAGTGCTGTTTGAATGGTGAATGGGTGAATGGGTGAATGGGTGAATGGGTGAATGGGTGAATAGAAAATCGTCGCCTGTTCACCATCGCCTTATGCACAAAGCCCCTGTGGATGCTATCCACAGGGGCTTTGTCTATTCAGCGCAACTCACTGTTCACGCCTTACCCTTCACTACTGACGCTTCACCATTAAACAGCGTCTTTACCGGTTTCGCCGGTACGGATACGGATGACCTGCTCAAGGGGCATCACAAAAATTTTACCGTCACCGATCTTACCAGTGTTGGCGACCTGGGTAATCGCGTCGATCACCTGCTCGGCCATATCATCGTCAACGGCGACTTCCAGCTTTACCTTGGGCAGGAAATCCACCACGTACTCTGCGCCACGGTAGAGTTCCGTGTGGCCTTTCTGACGGCCAAACCCTTTCACTTCCGTTACCGTAATGCCCTGCACGCCGATATCAGAGAGCGATTCGCGTACGTCATCAAGCTTGAACGGCTTGATAATGGCTGAGATCAATTTCATTGCGACATCCTCTAGCTTGGTGGCCCACTGTATCAAAACAGCGTTATTGAACGGTTGTCATAACCCATCAAGGTTGGCGGGGCGCTCGCATAGCCAAGCCCGTTACCCAGTCGGTTAAGCATACACCGCCCAGGGCGGAGAATAAAAAACCCGTACGTACCTAGCTCATAACCAGCGACGTGCCGCCGATGCGTAAACGACAAAAAGGCCTCCCACTCGGGGAGGCCACAAGGAGCACGCCAGCTCACATGATTAGCGCAAGCTTATTTCTTAACGCTAAACTCGGGGTAGGCTTCCAGACCGCACTCAGCGATATCGACGCCTTCATACTCTTCTTCTTCGCTAACGCGGATACCCATGACCGCTTTCAGCACCAGCCATACCACTAAGCTTGCGATGAAGACCCAGCCAAAGATGCCCACGATACCGATTAACTGTGCACCGAAAGAGGCGTCGCCGTTGGTGAGCGGCACTGCCAGCACACCCCAGATACCAACCACACCGTGTACAGAGATCGCACCGACCGGGTCATCCAGCTTCAGCTTGTCGAGGGTCACGATCGCACCCACCACAATCAGACCACCTACCGCACCAATCATGGCAGCGCCCAGCGCTGACGGAGAGAGCGGGTCAGCGGTAATGGCGACTAGGCCAGCCAGCGCACCGTTCAGTGCCATGGTGAGATCCGCTTTACGGAACCACAGCTTGGCTAGAACCAGCGCAGCAATCACGCCACCGGCAGCCGCTGCGTTAGTGTTCACGAACACTTGTGCAACGTTGTTGGCTGAACCGATATCGGACATTTTCAGCTCAGAGCCGCCGTTGAAGCCGAACCAGCCCATCCACAGGATGAAGGTACCCAGCGTTGCCAGCGGCATGTTGGCACCGGGAATCGCATGGATAGAACCATCTTTACCGTACTTGCCTTTACGCGGGCCCAGTACCAGCACACCTGCAAGCGCTGCAGCCGCACCGGCCATGTGCACAATGCCGGAACCTGCGTAGTCAGAGTAGCCCACTTCAGACAACCAGCCGCCGCCCCAGGTCCAGTAGCCGGACACCGGGTAGATGAATGCAGTCATCACCACGGCAAAGGCCAGGAATGCCCACAGCTTCATACGCTCAGCAACCGCACCCGAGACAATCGACATGGCGGTTGCAACAAACACCACCTGGAAGAAGAAGTCAGAGCGCATGGAGTAGTAAGGCGCATCGTCGCCACCGGCCAGCACTGCATCGGCGCTGTTTTCAGTGCCGATCAAGAAGCCCAGGTTCGGCAGGAAGCCGCCTGCACTGCTGGAGTACATAATGTAGTAGCCCACCAGCAGGTACATGGTGCACGCAATCGCGAACAGCGCGATGTTTTTCGTCAGGATTTCGGCGGTATTCTTGGAGCGAACCAAGCCAGCTTCCAGCATGGCGAAGCCAGCGGCCATCCACATGACCAGCACGCCGCAGATCAAGAAGTAGAACGTATCGAGCGCGTAGCTCAAATCAGCTAACTCATTCATCAGGTGTTCCCCGTTATACTAATCGAAGTTATACGTCATCAGCAGATCGATGGGCGGCGCTTAAACGGCGTCGGCACCGCGCTCACCGGTACGAATACGGATCACATCTTCCAACGGCGTCACAAACACTTTGCCGTCGCCGATTTTGCCGCTATTCGCTGCATTACAGATGGCGTCCAATACGCTCTCCAAGCGCGCATCGTCCACGGCGACTTCCACTTTCACCTTGGGCAGGAAGTCGACCACGTATTCCGCACCGCGGTAGAGTTCGGTATGCCCTTTTTGGCGGCCAAAGCCTTTCACTTCAGTGACCGTAATCCCTTGAACGCCGTTGTCGGCGAGTGCTTCACGAACGTCGTCAAGCTTGAATGGCTTGATGATAGCGGTGATGAGTTTCATCCCGGATCTCCCCTGCTGGATCAGTCCCACTCGGTGGATAGCGGCATGGCCGCCCGAATTTAGTGCTTGCCCTGCTAATGCGCATACCGTGCCACCCACTTTTTTATTTTTATATTTCAGCTACTTAACCTATTTATATAAGCAAATTACGGTAGCAATCCGCCGCTACCGATTAGCACCCGCCCGGGCTTTGCACCATTAATGAACATTAAAAAAAGCTAGCCGCTCCATTTCGATGCATTTGTCCGCCCCCATCTGCTTACCCTCCATTGCGCTTAATTAACAAACGGCACATGCGAATCCACGGCGGGTTGCGTATCCTTACTCTCAAGCAGTTCACATTTATGCGTGATCGTTTAAGGAGAGAGCCATGGCGCCCCAAGACCGCATTAGCCGCTTAGCCCAGCAGATCGGCGACCGTTTACAGAATGCGTCGCAAGCCCCGGAAGATATTCAGAAAGGTGTCCAGCAGGTGGTACGCGGCGCGTTTGACCGCCTGGAGCTGGTATCGCGGGAAGACTTTGATATTTTAATGGATGTGCTGCAACGCACCCGCTCGCGGGTAGAAGCGTTAGAGCGCCAAGTGGCCAGCCTGGAAGCGGCGGTAGAAGCCTCTAGCACCACCGCACCTACACCCGTCGAAGCCGAAGTGCCGCCCACCCCGGTACAACCTTCTAGCACCACTAAGCCAACACCCGGTAAGCCAGCCACTGGCGACACGGAGTAAGTACGCCGTTTTGCTCAGTATGGGGCAGGTTCGGCTGCCCCACTTCTTTCACTTTTCTTCGCTCTCTCTTCTTCGCGCCTTTTCCCTTTCGCCCTTTCCTTCTCCCCGCCCTCCTATCTAACCCAACACTCCATGCCAGTGAACAAGAATCACTATCATTGACAACCCTAGAGATAGTGCTATCGTGCGCTTATCTGCAGCCTCCCGCGTGCCGTTAAGCACCAATAAGGCGCAGGCACTACGCCTCCTCCACCATAGCGACTGCCCCCATGCCCCAGCAGGAACGCTTAGCAACGCCTGACATCACCCCCCTTTCATTGGCCCAGCTTGGCCAGCGCTTCGGCATTCACTACCACATTGAAGGCCCTATTTCACCGCACCAGCCGGTCGCCACGGGTCATGTTCATGACGTTAGCCTGCGTCAAGGGATGCATTTAACGCTCTCTGATCTGCAGGTAAAGCATGGCTATACCTCCACGTCTTACCAAAGCGTGCCATGGTTTTTGAGCGTGATCTTAGAAGGCTCGATTCATCTCCAAATGGGCAAGCAGCAGATACAGCTCTCTGCAGGGGATGGCGTATGCAGCCACTTCGATGCCCGACACCCACTCACGGTGCACCAGCCTGTTCAGACACGCCTTCGTACTGTGAATATTGCGGTTCTAACCCCTGCCCCCTTAGGGCTTCCCGCCCCGCCTGATGCAGCGTGTTTGCATTGCTGGAAACTGCCCAACGCTCTCTGCGAAACGCTTTGCACCATTAGTGAGCAACCGCCCTCGCTCTGGCGACAAGCGATGGTGTGGCAGGGATTAGCGCTCCAGCTGATTGGGCTAGGTATGCCCGAGCGACCGACAGCGCTGCCTGAGCACAAACATCTCTCTGCCCGTGATCGTCGCTGCTTAGCGGCGCTGCACGCACGCATTGCCCAACATCCCGCCGAGCCTTATAGCCTCGTTGCATTAGCCAAAGAGGCCGCCATGAGCCCCAGCAGCCTTAGACAGAAGTTTCGCACCCGCTACGGCTGCGCCCTGTTCGACTATATTCGCCAAGTGCGCCTGCAGCAGGGGTACGAGGCGCTGCTTCAAGGCCACAGCGTTCAACACGCCGCCCACCGCTGCGGTTACCGTCACGCTAGCAACTTCTCTAGCGCCTTTAAGCGCCACTTCGGCTTTTCCCCTCACGAACTCCATCAGACCAGCGTATAAGCCGCGCTTAAGTTCCCCAAACGCCCCACTTATGTCAGCACGCATAGCAGGCTTGGCACGGCGCATACCTTTTCGACGCCACAAAAAGTAATAATTCTCATTGCTTAATAAAACTGGTTCTACCTCCTCCCAGGATCACTTATGGCCTCCACCTATCATCCGTTGTTATTGGCCCCCTTAAGCAGTGCGCTGCTCATCGCGCTGGCAACGCCTGCTGCGGCCCAGCCGAGCACTGCCTTAGCCACCGTGACCGTGACTGCCCAGCAGGCGGCGACCAAAGTCGCCACGCCTTTTGTTGAAACCCCGCAGAGCGTTTCTACCATCACCGAGGCGCAGATGACGCAGCGCGGCGTCAACACGGTGCAGCGTGCCACCGACTACACCCCCGGCGTGTATAGCAACCAAGTAGGAGCTTCCAACCGCTTCGATTACTTGGTGTTGAGAGGCTTCTCCGATGGTAGCTTGAGCAACACCTTTTTAGATGGCTTGAAAGTGATGGGCGACGCTAACTCCCATAGCAGCATGCGCATCGACCCCTGGTTTTTAGACAGTATTGAAGTAGTGCGCGGCCCGGCATCCGTGCTCTATGGCCGCGCCTCGCCGGGCGGCGTGGTAACGCTCAACAGCAAACGCCCTGAGTTTGAGCCGAGCGGCGAGCTGCGTTTTAGGGTCGGTAATAACAATCAGCGCAGCGCAGCGTTCGATCTCACTGGCCCGCTGGGGGCAGAGCAGCGCGTGGCGTTTCGTCTCACCGGCATCGCCAGCGCCGCCGACACCCAGTTTGGCCCTGCCGAAGAGGAGCGCTACGCCATTGCGCCAAGGCTGACCTGGGACATCACCGATGCCACCAGCCTGACCGTAGAAGCCTACCTGCAGGACGAACCGGAAGGCGGCTACCACTCCGGCGTGCCCTTTGAAGGCGCTGTAATCGCTCGTAATGGCCGCAAAATCAGCAATAATTTCTTCGATGGCGAAGCCGACTACGACGCCTATGAGCGGACCCAGCGCATGCTCGGCTATACCTTGGAGCACCGCTTTAACGACCGCGTAACCGCCCGCCAACTGCTGCGCTATCTCAATTCAGATGTGACGCTAAATCAGGTGTACGGCTTTGGCTGGACGTCACCGACCTCAAACGAACTGGCCCGCTACTACTCCGGCAGCGAGGAGTCGCTTCAGGCTTTCACGGTGGATAACCAGTTAGAGGCCCGCCTGACCAGCGGTTTTATGGAGCACACGCTGCTGCTGGGAGCGGATTACCAGCAGCGTGAGAACGAGGTTGCCTGGCCTTCCGGCGCGTTTCCCTCTTTGGATGCTTTCAACCCGGTGTACGGCAGCGAACCGCTGGCGTTCTACGCGCCCATCCTGGAGAACCACGAGCTAGAGCAAACCGGGGTCTACCTTCAGGATCAAATCGCCGTGGATAACTGGCGCGTGACCCTGGGCGGACGCTTTGACTGGGTAAATATCGACAACACCAACCGCGACAGCGGTAATACCAGCGCGCTCAGCGACACCCAGTTTAGCGGCCGCGCCGGGGTGGTGTACCTGTTCGATAACGGCCTAGCGCCCTATGCCAGCTACTCGACGGCCTTTACTCCCACCAGCTTTGTGGACGCCAATGGCGACCTGCTAGCCCCCATGGAGGGCGAGCAGTGGGAAACCGGCGTGAAGTACCAGCCCAACGCACAGCAGCAGTACAGCGCGGCGCTGTTCCACATCAGCCAGGAGAACGTGGCCACCAAAGAGCAGCCTACCGACCCCTACCGCGCCGTAGGCGAGATTGAGTCGCAAGGCATTGAATTGGAAGCTCAAACCCAACTCAACGAGGCGCTCTCGCTACAGGCTGGCTACAGCTTTACCGACATTACTTACGCCAAGAGCGACGACGGCAACCAGGGCAATAACGCCATTTACTCCCCCCGCCATCAAGTACAGCTGTGGGGCCACTATGCGGTGCAAGAGGGTTGGCTGAGCGGTGTGGATATCGGCGTGGGCGTGCGCCACTATGCTGACATTGCCGCCGACCGCGCAAACACCGCCACAGTGCCGGACTACACCCTAGTTGACGCCACGCTGGGCTACGACTGGAGCCAAGCCGGCCTCAAAGGCGTCGAAACTCGCCTGAATGTACACAACGCCCTGAATAAAGAGTACGTGGCGTCGTGTAACTCTCTGGAGTACTGCTATTTCGGTGCCGAGCGCGGCGTCACCGCCAGCGTTCACTACCGTTTCTAAACAGTCCCCACACCCAGGCACGCCCCCTGCGCGTGCCTGGGTGTTTCTATTTGCAATTGATAAACAGAATCGTTTAAATAAAGCGCTTATTGCTAGGTACCGACCCCATGCGCCGCTTCCCCCAACTCTTTACCCTGGCTCGCCGCAGCCTGCTTGCGGCGGGCCTGCTGTTGTCTACCGCCAGCCACGCCCAGTTGGCCACCATCGACTGGACCATTGCCGAGACGCTGCTCGCGATTGACGCGCCGGTCAGCGGTATCGCGCAGCAACCTGCCTACCACGATTGGGTGGGCGAGCCGCGCATTCCCGAGCATGTGATGGATATTGGCATGCGCACCCAGCCCAACTTCGAGCTGCTGGCACAATCGCCCCCCGAGCAAACACTGCTCTCGCCCATGTTTACCGGGCTGATTCCCCGGTTGGAGAAAATCGCCCCGGTGGGCTCCTTCGCGCTCTACTCACCGGGCGCGGAGACATGGCAGGAGATGCAGAGCCTTACCCGCCAGTTGGGCGAACTCACCGACCGCAACGCCGAAGCCAACGCGCTGATCGAGAGCACACAACAGCTAATGGCCGAACTGCGCCACAAGCGCAGCGATACCACCCCACTGCTGATGGTGCAGTTCATGGATGCCCGCCATGTGCGGGTGTTTGGTGAGAACAGCCTCTACAACGCCGTGCTAGAGCAGCTTGAGCTGCCCAACGCCTGGGACCAGCCCACTAACGCCTGGGGGTTTTCACTGGCCGGTATTGAAGCGCTGGCACGCTACCCCGATGCCACGCTGGTCATCGTCGACCCACTCCCCGCCGGCGTCGAAGAGCAGTTGGAAGGGAGCGGCCTGTGGCAACACTTACCCAACGTGCAAAATGGCCGACTGCTGCGCCTGCCGCCAGTTTGGAGCTTTGGCGCTCTCCCCTCCGCCCAACGCTTTGCCCGCGAGCTAACCAGCGCGTTGAATGCCCATTATGCTGACTAGCCCGCCACCAGCCTGCCCACCTAAGTAGCGCCCAACACCTTAAATAAAGTAGGCTTAGCCAACGAGATAGCTCATTAAATTGAGCAATCAGATTGAGAGACGTTGCGAGGGAGCGCCATGACACTAGCGATTGTCGCCACGCGGGCAGGCGTGGGGTTGGAAGCACCGGCGGTACATGTAGAGGTTCACTTAGCTAACGGATTGCCGGGGTTAACCCTGGTAGGCTTGCCGGAAACCGCCGTAAAAGAGAGCCGCGAACGGGTGCGCAGCGCCTTGATCAACGCGGGTTTTGATTTCCCCAACACCAAGCGCATTACCCTCAACCTTGCCCCGGCGGATCTGCCCAAAGAGGGTGGCCGTTTTGATTTGCCGATTGCGCTGGGCATCCTCGCGGCTTCAGGCCAGATCCCGGTGGATGCGCTGGAAGGTATGGAGTGCGCGGGTGAACTGGCACTGGATGGCAAGCTGCGGGCGGTACCCGGCGTACTGCCATTTGCGCTGGCCACTCGTCGCGCCAACAAAGCGCTGATTGTGCCCCGCGCCTGCGCCGATGAAGCCGCTCTGGCAGGCGATTTACCGGTGCTGCCCGCCGACTCTCTCTGGCAAGTGGTGGCTCACTTGCTGGGCCAGGAGAAAATTCAGCCGCACCAGCTTTCAGCCTCTGTCAAATCTACCGCCCCAGTAGCCGACTTAGCCGACGTGCGCGGCCAGCATCAGGCCCGCCGAGCGCTGGAAGTCGCTGCCGCAGGAGGCCATAACCTATTGCTCGCAGGCCCACCCGGCACCGGTAAAACCATGCTGGCCAGCCGATTACCCGGCATTCTGCCGCCGCTGTCAGAGGATGATGCGCTACAGGTGGCGGCGGTGCGCTCGGTATGTGGCTTGGCGCTGGAAGCCGACTGGGGCCAGCGGCCCTTCCGCCAGCCCCACCACAGCGCTAGCGCCGCCGCGCTGGTCGGCGGCGGTTGTCATTTTCAACAATTGTTGCGACTAAACAATAATTGCTGCGACAATCTCTATGTTGAGTTTACATAGAGCACGCCCTTGTGACCGTTTCTCTCAAACAATCCAGAACCTTTAGCTTTCAAGATGGCACCCTTAAAGACGAAACTGAGCGCTTGGTCGTTTGGTGGTACGGGCCTATCTTCAAAAATATCCGCTCACAAAGCGTCCCTAAAATTTATGTATTTTTAAGACCTATTGATCAGGAGAACAAATTAGGAGACGTGATTAAGCGAACGACGGTCTTAACGCATGTCGGACTATTGAGAATCGGCTCCGTCTGGGAAAAGGGCGTGAGCAACTCCCGCATCGCATTTGAGGAGAAAACATTCCCTGTTTCGTTCTCTCCGGGCGGCTGGCGGATTGTCTCCTTAGACGACTTGCACAAAGCAGGGCGCAGCCTCTATACCTCCTTTCATGAGGCAAGCTATTTACCGCTGGACAGAAAACACAAATCGTACCTGATTGAATTTGACCTCCCAGATGGCAAACATCTGCTCATCCCTTGCACCGAATTTTTTGCACGCGTTTACGGTCGATCATCTGAAATCAAGCGTGTGCTCGCCACTTACTGTTGGGAGGAGGTCAAAGAACGGCTTTATCGACCGCTTAATGCGCCCCCATCGCCAGGTACCTGGCCTGTCAGATTTACATATCGTGTTCATAGGCACGATGCGATTTTGCTCGCGCACATGCTGTACGACCCCTATGCCGAACAAGCTGCCAGAGATATTTATGCGCAGACTGAAGCCAGCTTCCCCCAAGATAAGATGCTTTTAAAAGTCACTCCATGGTTTCAAGGCAGCGGGGAAATCTCTGTTTCTGGCGTTCCAATTGATGGTGGCAACACATTCCTAGGCTTGCAGATATTAGGCTGTACGCAGCCCGATGGTGCCACGATCCACCGCGAAAGAGAGAAATCAACGACAGTACCAGCCACCGATGGCGACGATGCCCCCTCTCAGTTCCCCTATCATCAGCTTCAAGACATCCCCGATGTCATTGACCTGACGGATGATGACGAGCCCGACCATGGTTCTTCCTGGCTAGACCTTACTGAGGACGAATTCGTTATTTTAGGTAAGCCTCGCGCCGTCTTGGATAAACGATATACCCGAAAAAGCGTGCCCGATACACGAGGCGTCCCCGTTCCGGGTGACGAAACCATTTTCTCCACTGGGGAGCCACATGGGTCAGGGAAGGGAGTGGGACAAGCGTCTATTCATGCTCCTATTACACTGGAATCACAGGGCTTTCTACGTGATATGTGGAATGCGCTTCTCTATTTACAATCGGCCTATCCCGCAACGATTCGTGGCGTTAGCTGGTTTACCTTTGAAGACGGATTCAGCACTTCTCCTGACCCTCGGTTAATCAGCCTCGAACCTTTCGAAATAGACGAGGAGGTGGAAACGTCAGTCGCTAATTGGGTTTACATTGATACTCAGACCAAGGTACCTCGCGGGGTGCTCGTCGTTCGGGTGCATGTGTTAGATCAAACGCTCTATCTCATGGAGATCCAACGACGCCCTCCAAAACCCAGAGCTGGCGGTAGCGAGGAGGCATCCAAGCCTCCTTCCTATAAAGGTTTAGTCTTCACGCTGAGCCACCAAGGCAGCTTCGAGCAGTGGTTACGCCAAGTGCTGTCTAACGTGCGGCACGTAGAAGGTGTTGTCCAAAAACTAGTTGGTCACTGCCCAGGATTCGCCGATACGTTCAAGCACCCTAAATCCAAAAAGGAACAGATACCCTGCGAAGCCTCTGTGTTAAATGCTTTTAGCAAGGTCAGTATTGGTCGCAGTGACTTAGCATAGGTACTATTTGCCACCTTTATGAGTAGCGGTGTCTGTTTTGTCGGTAAGAGCAACCTGTACACCCCGTGTGCAGGTTGCTCTTCTGACGAAGAGCCGATACGGCCATCCCTTCAGTGGCGGGCGAGGATCTTCGCTGCGATGGGCGAAGTGATCATTTGAATCACGGCAAAAAAAGCGGCTGGAATTGCGATCTCTGATGGCAAGCCAGAAGCAGCGACAAACGCTGCAGCGATGCTGAATTCCTTTTTACTGACCGTGAAAAGATAGGTAATCACCTCTTTGCGATCAGAGGTGAGTAACCGTGAGGACATACCTACCAGGTACCCAATCAAATTGAGGCACAGGGCCGCGCCCGCAATCACAAACGCATACCAGCCATAGCCATTGATCGTGGTGGCATTCGGCCCGACCACGGCGAGTAAGATCAGCAGATACAGAATCGACCCTATCCCTGCATACGCTGAATCATGCCGTGCAAAGAAAGCCGAGAACTTTGTACGCAAGCTGACCCCAATCACGGTAGGAAGAAGCACGATTAGTGTTAATTCAAGAATAATTGATCCAAGCGGTACGTCTAACTGAAGGCCGGTGAGCCATAAAAACAGGAAGGGAACAATAAACGGACATAACGCGGTGTTGACTGCGTTGAAAACAGCGGCAAGCGCCACATTGCCTTTCGCCATCAGTACCAAAAGAGGAGAGGACACATCTGTCGGCAGCGTGCCGAGCAAGGTTTGGCCAGCAGCCAGCGGGCCGCTTCCAAAAAATAGACGGCCCGTTAGCCACCCGGCAATCGACATAGGCCCATAGACCAGCCCCAATGCCAACAACTGCCGTGACGGCTTTCGGAACACGATGCGCACTGCATGCGCATCGAATGTGAGGCTGATAATCAACATCAGTAATGCCAGTAATGGCCCAATCGCGAACTTAAGCATTATTCCGGTGGCCGGAAAGAGTAAGCCTCCCCCCGCGACGACGATTACAAACCAGACAAGGTGCGCCTCGACAAAATAAATGAATCTACCCATGGTGGATTGGACGTTACCGGTTGAAGTGGATTGAGCCCCGCACCTAAAACATGATCACCTTCGGCCCAGCACACAAAGGCTCCTTGGTAGCTAGGGACGTGCTTCCCAATCCAGCGATGCAAATAGATAATGCTCAAGGGTTGAAGCTTTAGTTGCTAGAGGTTTTATAGTACCAAGAACAGATAATTCGAGAGAAGGTAACAGATGGGACATCATCATGATCATCCCCACATTGATCCTGCCTCTGGCGACCGGCGCGTCAGCATCTCCATTTGGGCCAATGGGCTCTTAACCATCGCTCAAATCGTCGGTGGCATTATGGCGGGGAGCCTATCGCTGATCGCTGATGCGTTACATAACTTTTCTGACATGGCAGCATTAGTCATTGCCTTTGCTGCTCGTAAAATCGCCAGACGGCCTGCCGATGCGCATATGACCTTTGGCTATGGCCGCATCGAGATAGTGGCAGCACTCATCAATTACACCACCCTCATTATTGTCGGTGTCTACCTGATTTACGAAGGCGCTATGCGGATGGTCGATCCCCCTGAGATAGAGGGATGGACGATCGTGATTATTGGTGGCGTCGCGCTCGTCGTCGATGCCCTTACCGCCATGCTCACGTGGTCAATGCAAAAAGAGAGTGTCAATATCCGCGCCCTTTTTCTGCATAACTTATCGGATGCGTTTGCCTCCATCGCCGTGATTATCGGTGGTTCGCTTATTTTACTGTACGACATGCGCTGGGTGGACCCCGCGATCACGATAGGGATTGCGCTATATATTCTTTACCTAGCCTTCTCTGAAATTGGCGGCCCTATCCGTACGCTAATGCTGGGATCTCCCCCGGACATTGACGGGCAGGCAGTCGTTGAGACCGTACGAGATATCGAGGGAGTCCAGGATATTCACCATGTGCATCTATGGCAGATGCAGGAAAACATGGCAGCCCTTGACTGCCACGTGGTTCTGACAGAAACCGGCTGGCAGCAGCTTGAATCCGTCAAAGCAGAGATCAAGGAGCAGCTTAAAATGCGCTTCAATATTGCTCATTCCAGCCTAGAGTTTGAGCATAGTGACCACGCGCATCAAAATGCCAATCTATATGGGCATGAGTGACAGACCGAGGCCGGCTCCCAGCTCAGGTAGATAGCGAGTAGCTTACTCCCATAGCGATTGGCTTATTTTTCAACCCTACTTTTCCACCCCATCGTTGAGACAGAGAGAGAAACATGTTCAAAAAAGCGTCTTTTATATTGGCCGGTACGTTAATGCTGACCGCTGCGATCGTCGCCGTATCGAAGCCTGCCCTCTTAGACATGCAAGCTCAGGCAGCAAAAGAGAGCGGTGTCCAGGCCGAGGACTCCTTGGTGCGTTCACACTCCCCCATCTTGGGACGAGAAGACGCGCCGGTGACGATTGTGGAATTCTTCGATCCGGCTTGCGAAGCCTGCCGTGCTTTCTATCCCCTGACAAAAAGTATTCTGGAAACCTACCCAGAAAAAGTGCGGCTCATCGTGCGCTACACTCCTTTCCACGGCGACGTATCGGACAAGGCCATTCGGGTATTAGAAGTTGCTCGTCGTCAGGGCGTCTTTGAACCGGTACTGGAGAGGCTGCTGGCTCGCCAGGATCAATGGGCTTCACATGGCAGTTTTGATGAATCCGCTATCCTCGATATCGCGAGCCAAGGAGGCCTTGATTTAGCGGCTGCCGAAGAGCAACTGACTTCTGCTGAGGTGCAGGCGGTGATTGACCAAGACATGGCGGATGTCAGAGCCAATCAGATTCGCCAAACACCTACCTTTTTTGTCAATGGCGAGCCTTTAGACCCCTTTGGTATGCAAGAGCTGATTGATGCCGTCGAGAGTGAAGTAGCGGAGATCTCTGGGGAAGAGGATGGCCAGTGATGCAGCGCTGGTGGTTACTAGGCTTGGTGGGCTTTTACCCCTTGCTAGCCGAAGCCAATTGGCAAACGCATCTGTCATTGCCTCCGTCTGAACTTAGCCCTGTCAAGTTACAGGCGGCTAGCGAGCAAGAAGGCACATTACCGCTCGATAGCGTTGATACCCTAACCTTTGGGCGTGATGTCGTCATTGATACCACCCTCTACGAGGCCTTGGCAGCAGAAGGTGTCCCAACGCGTTTCGCCACTAAACTGGAAACACTGCTCAGCGAGTTTATCGCAGCGCCGCTGGAGTTTTCTGGCAGTGAACGTATTCAATTAGTGTGGGAGGAAGATCGACGCCAGGACGGCGCCCGTGTTGGGCCACCACGCCTCAGTTATGCCGCTCTGCCTGATCAGGCAGAGCCCTTGGAGGTCATATGGCCGGTCACCCAAAAGGGGGACGTAGCTCTTTTCAAAAGCGACACCCTGCTAGGCACGTTGCGGTTGCCCGTGCTTAGTGCCCGCTTAACGTCTCGCTTTGGGAATCGGCGACATCCTGTGTATGGAGGGATGCGTCCTCATAATGGAATTGACTTGGCTGCGCCGACAGGAACGCCGGTCATTGCCACCGCACCTGGGCGCGTATTCTTTATGGGTCGCCAAGGGGGATATGGGCAGGTGATCGAGGTGGAGCACGACACAGGGGCCATTAGTCGCTACACACACCTTAGCCGATTCTCCCCACAGCTAGTGGTTGGGGATTTAGTCAATGCGGGAGAGTCGCTCGGAGAGGTAGGTTCCTCCGGGGTCGCCACGGGCCCCAACCTGCATTACGAAGTGAGAGTCAATAACCAGCCTGTTGATCCCCTTGGTCAAGGTCAACGCATCATGTTGGGTGAGCAGCCGACTCAAGGTGAATATCAAGCGTCACTTTACGAGGCAAGAGATCGCTTGGAACAAGCTATCGGCACGGCGTCCATTTATGACTTGATCTCGTTTAACGAGCCGTAACCACCCGTGCTTAGCAACGTTGCATGGATTGTTAGTAACGTGAACGTGTGCTTGCCTCGTTATGGAACCCTAGCGCTGTGATCACTCATCTAACACAAGACAGGTAATCGGTATGGAAGAGGTTTCTCTCGTCACAATGGGGGTATTGGGAAGCCTTGCCGCGGGCTTGATGACGGCTGTCGGGGCGCTTCCTATCTTGTTTACCAAAAGACCGAATCGTGGTGTTCGCGATTTAGCGTTGGGGTTCGCCGCTGGCGTCATGCTAGCGGCCTCTTTCTTCTCACTGATCATACCCTCCTTAGAAGCCTCGGAGCTGCGTTACGGAGGTAGCGTGGTACCTGCTGCCATTGCCTGTGCGGCCATCTTGCTAGGGATTGGAATGGTCGCACTACTGAACGAACTCTTACCTCATGAGCACTTCGAACAGGGGCGAGAAGGGCCAGAGGCTGCCTCACTACGTCGTATCTGGTTGTTTATTCTTGCCATTACGATACACAACCTGCCAGAGGGGCTGGCCGTTGGCGTGGCCTTCGGCGCAGGGGGAAGCGAAGGAGGCATTCCACTAGCGATTGGCATTGGACTTCAGAATGCCCCAGAAGGACTGGCCGTAGCAGTATCACTGCTAGGCGTGGGCTATTCACGTTGGCGGTCATGGACGATTGCCGCCCTTACGGGGCTTGTTGAGCCGTTAGGTGGCTTATTAGGCGCTGGAGTCATCAGCATGTCACAAGCGCTACTGCCCTGGGGGTTGGCCTTTGCAGCGGGGGCGATGTTGTATGTGATCAGTCATGAGATTATTCCCGAAACTCATCGAAGCGGGCACCAAAAAAAGGCCACGCTGGGCCTCTCCATCGGATTGGTACTCATGCTGTTTTTGGATGTTTCGCTGGGCTAACCATTGGGCGTGGGGCGTAGCGTTAGTGCTAACCCAAGTCGTGAGCCCCTCCGTGCGATTTTTCAGTGATACAGAGCTGATGATCACTGATGACCTCAATGATTCGGCAGCTTTCCACTTTACCACCGGCACACTGTGTGACCATCCGTTGAAGCTCCTCACGCAGTATGGACAGTCGTTGAAGGCGGGACTCCACTTTCTTTAGGTGATGCGTGGCGATGGCATCGACTTCTTGGCAAGGCATATCAGGTTGATCTGACATGGCCAAAAGCTCTCGCACTGACTCCACCGAAAAGCCAAAGTCACGGGCATGACGAATAAAGGTCAAGCGCCGCACAGCGTCGTCTCCATAGCGGCGCTGCCCCCCACCGGTTCGTGTCGCATCGCGCAACAGCCCAATACGCTCGTAATAGCGAACCGTTTCAGGTTTGCAATCGGCTCGTCGTGCTAACTCACCAATGCTGATACTTTGGCCGATCATCGACATGGTAAAACTCCTTACGCAGGGCTTGAAGCTGTAGTTGCTACAAGGTTTACACTTAAAAACCATAGCCCATTGGCAGGAGAGGCACCATGAAAACATCAACGCCGACAACAGCGCCTACCACCTTGACGCTGCGTGTTGAAGGCATGGACTGCGGCGGTTGTGAGCGCAAGGTTGTGTCGGCGCTAGAGCGACTGGAAGGCATTGAGGAAGTCACGGCAAGCTCGGTCACGGGATCAGTGAAGATTCACCACCACGATCACGGGGCCCCCTCGCGAAAGACCATTGAGGGCATCCTGAACGAACTAGGCTATCAAGTGGCTTCCCATGATGGCCAAACACGCGCATCTGGTGCTTCATCCTCTTGGTGGCAAACCGCTAAAGGGCGCTTGGTCATTATCACAGGAAATCTGCTGATAGTGGCCTTCGCGCTTCGTTTAGCATGGCCTGCGCTGGGTAATATGCCTTTCATTTTGGCCACGCTAGTCGGCTTAATACCCATTGCGCAGAGTGCCTGGGGCGCCCTCAAAATGCGCAATCCCTTTACCATAGAGATGCTGATGTGCATCGCTGCGCTTGGCGCATTGGCCATCAATGCTGCCGCTGAAGCTGCGATGGTCGTGTTCTTGTTCGCCGTAGGTGAGCTACTCGAAGGGGTAGCTGCTTCACGAGCGCGCCGCAGTATCTCAGCCTTGGCAAATTTAACACCCTCAACGGCGAGGCTGATGGACAATGGCCATCTGCGTGACGTCTCGGCGGAGTCACTTAAACCCGGGCAGCGTGTGCTGGTGCGGCCCGGTGATCGCGTACCCTGCGATGGACGCATCCTGGTGGGCACCTCCGACATTGACGAGTCGCCGGTAAACGGCGAGTCCATACCCCGTTCGCGAGCGCCTGGTGATGACATTTTTGCTGGCACAGTGAATCTTGATGCCGCCCTGGAGGTGGAGGTAACACGAGGCGCTGATGACAATACGATCGCACGCGTTATTCGTCTGGTTGAAGAAGCACAGGCCGCCAAGGCACCGATAGCACGCTTTATTGATCGTTTTGCGTATTACTATATGCCCGCCGTCGTCTTACTCGCCCTACTGATGGCGATAGTGCCACCGCTGGTATCGACCATGGCATGGTCGGAGTCGATTTACCGTGCGTTAGCATTGCTGTTAATCGCATGCCCCTGCGCGTTAGTCATTTCCACCCCAGCCGCCATCGCCGCCGGTCTCTCGGCGGGAGCTCGGCGCGGACTACTGATCAAAGGGGGAGCCGTTCTTGAACAGTTAGGTAAGCTTCGCTTGGTGGCATTAGATAAAACGGGCACCCTCACTGCGGGTACCCCAAGAGTCACAGATGTGGAGTCTTGGATTGCTGAGGAAGACGATAACAGCGTATTGCGGCTCGCCGCCGCAATAGAGCGGGATTCCAGTCACCCTATCGCCACGGCTATCGTTGAGCATGCCCGACAGTCGGGCATCAACCTCCCCACCGTCACCGGCGGCCGCGCTCTGGCGGGGCGCGGTGTTTCCGGCCAGGTGGAGGGTCGCGAGCTGAGCTTAATGACGCCTCGTCACCTTCACGAGAAAGTCATCCTTGAGGAAAGTCTCAGTGCTCGGATTGTCGCGTTAGAAGAAGCCGGTAAGAGCCTCGCTCTCCTCGTCGAAGGCGAGCGTTTACTGGGCTTGATCGCGGTTCGCGATGAGCCACGCGAAGATGCCATTGAAGGCCTAGCGGCGCTATCCCGTTTAGGCGTACAGGCGGTCATGCTCAGCGGTGATAATGCCCGCACCGTCGCTGCCACGGGGGGTCGCTTAGGCATTGAAGCGTACGGCGAACTAATGCCTGAAGACAAGGCAGCGTATGTTCGAGACTGGCAAGCGGCTGGCCGTGGCCCCATCGGTAAAGTAGGCGATGGCATCAACGATGCACCGGCACTCGCGGCAGCCGATGTGGGTATCGCGATGGGGGGCGGCACGGATGTGGCGTTGGAAACCGCCGATGCAGCCTTGCTCAAGAACCGCGTTACCGGCATCGCTGAGCTGATAGACCTATCTCGTGCCACGCTGCGCAATGTGAAAACCAACGTTGTTCTCGCCCTTGGCTTAAAAGCCATTTTCCTAGTTACAACGGCGCTGGGTATTACCGGCATGTGGATTGCGGTGATGGCCGATACCGGTGCTACCGTCCTGGTGACGTTGAACGCCATGCGACTGCTGGGTTACCGCTTTTCGCCCAGTACCGCAATGACAGGCCTGTCACAAGGAAAAGTAACCTCATGAGAACAGTGCAACACGATAGCCCTTCACGTCGCTGGCCATGGTTCACATTAGCTTGCGTGATGGCTCTAGCCGATCAACTGGTCAAGGAAATTGTGCATGCTCAGATGTCGTTTGGCCAAGTCATTCCGCTAACGCCGTTTTTTAACTGGGTTTATACCGGGAACACAGGAGCCGCTTTCAGCTTTCTCGCAGAAGCAGGGGGTTGGCAGCGCTACCTCTTTCTTGGTTTAGCGTTGGTGGTGGTCGTCGTATTGGTTGTGCAGCTATGCAAACCCCTGTCGCGCTTGGAGGCCTGTGCGTACAGCCTGATTCTTGGCGGCGCGCTCGGTAATACTGTTGATCGCTTAGCGCGAGGGTACGTCGTCGACTATCTGGACATTTACTGGGGCGAATGGCATTGGCCCGCCTTTAACATGGCCGATATCGCGCTATTTGCCGGTGTATTGATGTTCGCGGTGGCGTTATGGCGTGAAAGTCCTGCTTTTAAGCGCTCTGAGTAACGCTATGGATGTGGTCGATAAAGATAAAGAATATACGCTTTTTGCTGGGCGCTCCTCACCAATAGTCGATTGCGTTGTAGCGCTCGCCGCTGGGGTGCTGACCACCTTGAGTGCCGCCCCCTTTTCCCTATGGTGGCTTGGCCCAGTGGCCGTGGCACTGGTCTATTGGAAGATACAGTTGCTAACGCCCGCCATGGCCACCCTGCGTGGGTGGTGCTATGGGGTAGGCCTGTTCGGTTCAGGCACGTCGTGGGTCTTCGTTGCTATTCACGATTTCAGTGGCACCGGGGCCTTGGTGGCGATGTTCCTCACCACTCTTTTTGTCAGCGTCCTGGCGCTCTTCTTTGCAGTCCCCTTTGGGCTCTATCGACGCATCACGGGGCCACGGTTCGCCTTTCTTAGCTTTGCCGGTATGTGGGTGGTGAGCGAATGGCTACGCACTTGGATGCTCACCGGCTTTCCCTGGTTATTGCTGGGCACCTCTCAGATTGATTCTCCACTAGCCCCATGGGCGCCCGTTGGTGGTGTGTACTTGCTGTCACTCATGACCGCGCTGACAGGTACGTTAGGGGTAGAGGTACTGCGTCGCCGCTGGAGTTTCCTTGTCCCAATGGCCGCCTTGTGGATCGTTCCATTCCTATTGCCCGCCCAATGGACAACCCCGGCTGGCAAGCCCATCCGGGTGGCATTGCTGCAAGGGAATCTTGACCAGCGCATTAAGTGGACTGCCCAAGGGCAGCGCGAGGCGATCAGTATCTACACGGCGATGACACGGGAGCAAGCAAGGGATATCGATCTCATCGTTTGGCCCGAGGCAGCCCTTCCCATGCTTGAGCAGGAAGCACAGCAAATACTTGAGCAAGTAGCGTCCGACCTGGGGCCTGACACCGCCTTGTTGACCGGCATTTTGCAACGCGACAGTGAAGGGCGCTCTTATAACAGCGTCATAGGGCTAAATGATGTGCAGGGCGAATACCAGAAGGCGCACTTGGTGCCCTTTGGCGAGTATTTGCCATTCCAAAGTCTCCTCGCTGGCACCCTTGCTTTTTTCGACTTGCCAGTACCTCGCCTGACCCCAGGGTCAGGCGAACAGGCTCCGTTACACGTGGCTGGAGCCACCATTGGCAATGCCATTTGTTACGAAATCATTTTTGCCGACCATGTCGCCCAGCAGGCGCGTAATGCCGAGCTGCTATTAACGGTTTCCAACGATACGTGGTTTGGGCGTTCCATTGGCCCACACCAACATCTTCAAATGGCGCGTCTACGTGCCTTAGAAAATGGTCGTCACCTACTTCGAGCTACCAGTAATGGCGTGACGGCCATCATCGATTCACAAGGTCACGTCACAGCCCGTGCCCCACAGTTTGAACAGGCCAGTTTAACGGGCGAGGTGACCCCGATGCAGGGCCTAACTCCTTTCACACGCACCGGTAGTGGCCCCGCTTGGATACTCGCTGCGGTGCTGACACTGCTCGGGTTACAACTGAACTTATCTCGATCAAAAAACGACGCATTAGATGAAAAAGGAACCTAGCGATGCTCTTGGCAAAGAACGCAGCAATACTTAAGAGATTCCTCCCATGGCCAATGCAGATCGGCTTCATCGTGAGTGTGATGGTTTCGTTTCTGGCATGGCTCCCTGTCGCCATGGCGGCACAACCTTCCACTGCCCAGGAGACGGAATGGCCCAAGGGGCATTACCCGCTACCTGAGGAAGGCAATATTATCGGAGAGGCTGACACCTTCATCGTGAAGAATTACGAGGATACTCTGATTGATATTGCCAGACGTCACAACCTTGGCTACCAGGAGATTGTACGTGCTAACCCAGAGGTCAGTATTTGGGTGCCCGGAGTGGGTACTGAAGTAACCATTCCAGGACGCTTCATCCTGCCGAATGTCGAGCGTACTGGGGTCGTCATCAATATCGCCGAGCTGCGGCTTTACTACTACCCAGATGTCAAAACCGGTGAGACACCGCGCGTTGAGACCTATCCTATCGGCATCGGTCGCGAAGGGTTTGATACACCCCTTGGTGTGACCGAGACCACCATGAACATTAAAAACCCCGCATGGTACCCGCCTGAGTCGGTAAAACGTGAAGCGGAAGCACGCGGCGAAACCGCACCAAGCGTTGTACCGCCCGGCCCCGATAACCCGCTAGGAGACCATGCCATCATCCTAGGCTTCGATGGCTATTTGATTCACGGCACCAACCAGCCCGATGGCATTGGCATGCGCGCAAGCCGAGGTTGTATCCGCATGTTACCCAAAGACATCGAATCTATATTTGACCGCATTCCACCCGGCACCCAAGTCAACATCATCAATCAGCCGATCAAGATAGGTTGGGAAGGCGGTCAGCCGCTGATTCAAGCCTTTCCGCCGCTTGGAGAAGAAGAGCACAGTATGACCGCACTCACAGAGACCATGACACG
Organism: Halomonas sp. SIMBA_159; assembly: GCF_046536035.1. Lineage (NCBI taxonomy): Bacteria > Pseudomonadati > Pseudomonadota > Gammaproteobacteria > Oceanospirillales > Halomonadaceae > Halomonas > Halomonas sp. SIMBA_159. Next base: position 107,327 of record NZ_JAWJBT010000001.1, on the reverse strand, counting down.
CCTTAACCAATACAATGTCGATAACGTAAACCTCGATTACGAGCAGCTCAGCGATGTCCTGTCACTCTCTAACGGGCTTATAACCCCACTACATCCAAAGCAGGAACAGGAGCCACAGCGCCACAGCCCAGAAGAGAAGGCTATCAAGGGCATTTATGAAGACCTGGTTTTGACGTCATCTCAACGGTCATGACACGCCTTTTGGCACCCCGTTGAGCCCTGGCATATAGGTAGAGAGCCATAGCCCCGTCCAAACGGCGGGGCGACATTCGCCTACAGAGTCGCGGGGCCCTCCAAGTGACTGCGCGCTATCAGTGTCTTAGCACTCAATATCCAGAGGCAGCCAGTAGGTAACGCCACCCACTACCACCTGTATCCCGTCTGTCGTCCGCTCTACGGTCTGTTGTCGAAGCATTTTCTGCGTTAATTTTGTGTCATGGAAATACTCCATGGCAGCAACGATCCATGCCTCCCTCCAGGCCTCTCCTTGATCAGCACACCGGGCCATCGTCATCAGGGTGCGGGCTAGTGTTTCTTTTCGCCGCTTTCTTGCCCGTTTTACATCCACCCGAGGAGCCAACGTGGTGGCATGTTGGCGATTTAAGAAATTAGTAAACCCCGTGACCGAGGCTGCTTGTCCGGGCACCGCATGCAAATAGTTGTCCACATCGCCCTGTTGAGGCAGTCGCTGCCCCTCCCGGTCAGTAGCGAGTAGCAATGCGGCTGCCGCTCTTAGTGCAAGTCGTGCGGAGGTGTGGGACGTTTTGCCCGCCTCTATACGGGTTTCCAATTGCAGCCAATAGGCTTGCAGCACTTGGTCTGATAGCGAAGCGAACGGCATAGAACTGAGACACGCTTGAATACGTCTTTTCTCTGAGTCGATCCGCTTTGCTTGGTGATCCGGCTCTACCCCTTGCTCTTCATGCAACCATCGCATGGGAAGCCTCACACGCCGCAAGCCCTCCGCCCCGAAGTGATGAAGTAGCTCCGAATAGCTCGGTATCCGTGACCATGCCTGGTCGAGCTCAAGGAAGAACGAGAAGAAATGATTGATCTTGAGGGCAGCCTTATGCGGCCCAGTGATACGAATCAGCCATTCACCAAATTCCCCAAAGGCCTCACTTAACGCTTTGGTAGTGATACCGGCTTGGCCAATGGTGATGCGTTTACGGCATGTTCGCGTCCAATAGCAGGGCTCACAGGCATCACCTCGACCCGCTGGCATGGGATTACCACACGATGGGCAGGCAATTTCCCCTTGCTCATTACAGGCTTTGCACAACGCATCCCCGTTGGGTGCCACCACCAATAAACGATGTCGACGACATGCAGAACAGGTACCGTGGTCTGCTGTCGAACAGCGTGGACATAAGCGATGATCATGCCCCATACGCGCCACTCGGGTAAGACGTTGAGATGCTTTCCCACACGCCTCGCAGGGCTCTGGTTCTTTGAAATAGGGAGCGCAGGCGATACAGACAGGGCCGTAGGGAGTGACCTTGCCGATGTTGTAGTCTGAACTGGCTTTTCCACATCGTGCACACGGTTTGTCAACGTTGCACTGACGACAGACGGCGTCTGGGTCATTCTTAGGCAGACGGGCTAACTCACCACATCGTGGGCACATCCGCCGCTTAAACACACGAGCATAGCAAGTTGAACAGTAGCCGTGCCCTTTATGGCGTCGCCACAATTTGGAGACTTCTCGGCCACACTCATGGCAGTCGACCGTTTGGTGTTGATTCAAGAGGTTGGCTCCGCTTTCATTCTGCGTTTTAAACGCGCCCATGAGGCTCTAACAGCGCGTTCCGACATGGGGCGACAAGCCGGGGGAACACGGCGGCGATGCGGCCCATGAGGGTGGTGAGATAACCGTGATAGCAGCGGCAACAACACAACGGGGGGCGACCTTCGGGGATCATGAAGCGCGCTCGTTTTGACATTGCACGCGACCAGAACGCTGAACGTTTCTTCAAGGCCCATACTGAGCAAGCGTTCCAACGCTACCAATAAGGCACTACGCTCGCTGACAGCCAGCAGCTCAAACGCCAGGCCAGACACAGGCATTCGGCAATCCGTAACCGAAATGCCCAATGAAAGAAGCGCATCGGCCAGGGGTGACACAGGCCGCCGACTTGCACGCCGTATAACGCCAATAAAAAAGGCCACCATAGAAAACCAATCGGCGGGTGCGATAGAGGCCTGCCTAAACGTCACCTTATCCTGTTCTAACACACGATCAGCCATCACTTGAACACTGAACGCTTCAGGTAAAGGCGACGTGCATACCGCCTTTCTAAAATCGTTATGACACCGGCTGCATTGAGCTAAATGTTGATCTTCCGCTGTCAGGCGATGGGGCTCTATAGGGGCCTTGCATGCTGGGCACTCATCTACCAGCTGCACCCCATGAAAGCGGCACCCAGTGTGCCAAGCGAATCGCCAGTGCCGGCGCAAGTAGGGGGTTGAGTCCTCTGCCAAGCACAACGTGCATACCTGTTGTCCTCCATGGCGGGTTCGATTTCGGCTGCCGAGTGCCAACAACCAGGGCCAAGTCCGGGTTTCCGGTAACGAGTAACCGACCACTTTCTCACAATCGTCCCGCATCCCCGCTTTCTGAAACTTAGCGGAAGATATCCCCGAGGCATTCACTAATGGGCGCATTCTTGCGAGGGGTATTTCCCTATCAATGTCCCTCGTCCATATACGCCATGTTGGCCAAATAGCCCCGGTGAGCGACAAAGGATCACACCCCTGTCGCAACGCCGCCCGAACGAGCCATGATGAAAGGGACTCCTCAGGCAGCAGGGGCACACTCAGCGCCCAGGTCATTACAGCATCACTTCCCTAATGCCACGGGTGGGCCGCACCCATGATTTACTCTGAATAATTTTCTCATCGATGCACTCAGCTCCAGACAAAATAGCGGCATTTGCACACTCAATCAGCAGCCGGTGCAGGTCACCCAAATTACCGCCAGAAATCGCGTGGAGCTGGGTCGCCAATTGGGGCTCATGCAGTTGGGAAGGATGTTTGAGAGGTAATATCTTCTCAAAGCCAGCGAGCAGCTTCTGAAACTCCTGATTGAGCTCCCACTTTGGTAACGCGACCACATCAAAGCGACTCGCATGCTGTGGGTCTGAATGCAGCACACGCACAGCATCTTGCGTCCCCACACCAACGATGGGAATCATTAGCTCATTGCATAAAAGCTTAATGGCATTCATCGTTTCGCGCTGCTTAACAGCACCACCGGTTAACAGAGAGTGAAACTCATCGATGATCAGTAAGCGCGTATGGCAAGCACGCAGTTGATGAATCACCTGGTAGCGCAGCTTGGGAACAGGATCTGTAGGCCGGTAGGGAGCCCAGAAACTCTCTAGCACTGCGATATACAGACTTTTCTCATCGGCACTCGGGGGAGCCTGAGTGACAACAACAGGCTTCACGGGCTCTACGTCTTCATTCACGTAGCCTTCACCGTACTGCTTACGAAACCGTTGAACGATGGTTGTCTTTCCGTTGTTGGAGTCACCCACGAGCAAGAGGTTAGGCATACGAGGACGACTGGGCTTCTCCATCAACCCACGCATGACCTCAATGACACGATTGGCCAATGGATAGCCCAACCAGCGCGGTTGATCCATAAACTCCATTCGCTCTTTAGCGGACAGCCCCAAGACGTGACGAAGATCAGGATGAAGGTGTGTGCTCATGCTATGTCCCAGTTCACATCGATATCACCCGTTAAAAGACCGTCCCCTTGAGCGGGTGTCTCTTTAGGGGCCGCAGTTGAGGGCGCATGTAAAAGGGGATCTGCAGGCGTCACCTTCTTCTCATGCTCTTTACGTCGTTGTGCCTGACGGCGACTTCGCTTAGTACGTGCTTGCGACTCCTCCACATGGGTTCGCAGCTCACTAATAGCGCGTAGAATTTCAGTCTCATTGACCGAGCTTCTTCCTTCCTGCCGAAGGCGCGCTTTAGCTTGGGCATACTCCCAAACACTCATCGAGGGGAGGGCAAGATTGGCAAAGGGCACGCGAAAATAGTGCCCGAGCTCCGGGTCTTTGAACCAAATGACACTAATGTCGCGAGGGTCGCGCCGGAAAACAAAGGTGCGTTTCTTGTCTGGCATGTCTGGATCTTTGGCATTGATCCAAGGTCTTAGCGCTTCATCGTAATAGTTTATGCCATCGATGGTCACACCAAAGGTCTGGATCGTACGCTGAAAGCTGGGCAAAAAATCGAGCAATACAGAGAGCCTGTCAGCAGGCCTCGGCGCTAATCCCACTCCCTGCACATCCGCATTGCCAAACACACCAATTTCCCACTTTTTCATCGGCGACATACCAATCCCAGAATGAAGGCGCTGGTGGTAAACCTTGCAAATCAACGTCACCAGCCACTCTTCAAACTCGCTTTTCGTCATGGCCGCGTGCTTCTCTGGATCGTATCCCTCTTTCTCTTTAATGGAGGAGAAGGTCGTCCCAGGCAGGTTATGGATTTCCTTTAGAAGAGAGCCCAGTACCCGCTCAATGTGGCCACCATAACGAGGCTGCTTAACAGGCCGAAACTCAAGGTTGACCCCATAGGCTAGGCATGAGCGCCGAAACGTCTCAGAGCGAAAATCTGGGCCGTTATCGACATGAATCGTGGCGGGTGTGCCCCATACCGGCCACTCAGCCTCCACATTATGCAGTAGCAACCACTCATCTTTAGGAAGCATGGAGTGCGCCACACACATGCCGACAGATGTTTCAGAGGGCGGGTCAAACGACAAGTAATACCCCGTGACCATGCGAGTAAACACGTCCATGGCCAACGTAATCCATGGGCGACCAATCGGCTTGCGATACACGTCATCGACCAAAATAATATCGGCAGGCGTGTGGTCAATCTGCATAACGGCTAACGGATAGTCCGCATTGGGAAATTTTCCGGCAGCCGGCTGGAACTTGTTAATGGCTTTGTCTCTAAAACCATGGCCACGCAACCGGTCACGCTCTGGGATATCACGCAGACGAGCACGAACGGTACCAGGGCTCGGCGGGTCGATGCGCCGTTCATGGCAGCGCCGCATGACTTCCTGTACCGCTTTTTGTGCGGACGGACGCTGCAGCGTCAAATACACCTCTTTGATGACTTCCTGAATCACTGCCTCGGCATGCGCGGGAATACGCGACTTTCCCTTCTTCCACCCTGGCTTTTGAGGAATCAATGCAAGCACCGAGCCCGTCGCTTTATACCGCTTCAACCAACGGTAGATCGTAGCCGTATCAACCCCCGTTTGTTTCGCACGCTCCTCCGCTGCATCCCGCCCCACCGTATGGCGATCCACCAAGGGCTTAATGATGGAAAAGCGATGCTCGGCCTCCCGCCAATCGGCATCCCCAATCTCGGACATATCCTGCTCAGGGGATACGGACCCGCTATTGAGAGGCGCTAGTTCTTTGATGCGAAGCGGGCAACTACGCCCGGACTCAACGGCAATGCCAATGACTGTCTCAAAATCGAGCACCTGGGAAATTCGGTAAACGGTGCCATCTTTCTGAACCTGCTCACCCACCATAATCTGCAAGTGTTGGCGTGTTTGGGCGACGCCGTTATTGGGTTCAGTTGCGCTGCCACGATGGTTATTCATAATCGGGTACCCATACCTCTGATAGAGGACTGAAGGATTGGGTCATATCGCAATCTAACTGCCGAGTCGCCAGTAGATGCCATAAATGCGCAATCCCCTCTGCCCGGTAAATATCGCCCATAAAGTGCCGAGAAAGCAGGTAATCCAAGGTCGCCACCCCCATTTCCCTCACCGTGTTGAGGACTGCCTGGCTTTCGACAGAAGGAAACACCATCCGTTTATAGCGCGCTAGGAAGGTAATGTTGTCCAAGGTCTTATCACGAATGCGGCTTTCATCATGAATGCGAAACGCCCAGCCCTCATTGTTGGCATGCCGTATCGCCGCCTTCCATTTAGGCGACCATTCACGCCAATGTGCTTGCCACTTTTCCCGTGGTTTGACCTCCACCAGGAGAGGTTTTGGGTAATCCCTGTAATGACGGTTACCGAGACGGTAATAAACCAAATAGTCAGGTGTGTAGGTGTAGCGCCTACCGGTCACGGGATGATGAAACGGGATCTCGCACGGCTGGGATATCACACCAAGGACGCTCACATCAAAGTCAGCCTTGATGAGGAAATCACGTTCGAGCGTCGACTCGAACGCAATAGACTCCTCCCCGCGAAAGGCATAGTAGCCAGACACACTTCGTCGGGTAGGGCCGATTTTACGAACGGATGTAGGCAGTGGCATGGGCAGTCGCACCAAATGTTGAATAAAACAAGACCTGTCGCATCAATTGCTATTAATTCTGTCGCACTCAATCCTGTACAGACTACCATAATAGCCCGATATTACGCCCTGAGGGTCGCATCAATTGCTGAAAATGACAGCGGTTCAAAACCCAAACCGGGTGAAATCTCGCTAGCGCACCACGGCGTGCTGTTTTTGGATGAGCTGCCGGAGTTTTCCCGCAACGTGTTAGAAGTATTACGCCAACCGTTGGAAACAGGGGAAATACATCTATCCCGCGCCAGCCATGAACGCCGATATCCTGCTCAATTTCAGCTCGTTGCCGCGATGAACCCTTGCCCCTGCGGGCACCTGGGCGACCCGCGCCAGCGCTGCCAGTGCAGCGCCAGCCAAATTCAGCGCTACCAGGCACGGCTCTCTGGCCCGCTGTTGGACCGCATCGATCTGCAGGTGGAAGTGCCCGCGCTGCCCCCGGAGCAGCTCACTGCACAAACCCAGGGCGAACCCTCCAGCGCGGTGCGCGAGCGGGTGATGGCGGCCCGGGAGCGGCAAATGGCCCGGGGCGCGCTCAACAGCCAGCTCAGCGGTAAAGCGCTGGAAGCCGCCTGCGCCCTCAATGATGAAGAGCGCGCTTGGCTGGCAGGCGTGCTGGAAAAGCTCAAGCTCTCCGCCCGCGCCTACCACCGCGTGCTGCGCGTGGCGCTGACACTGGCTGATTTACAGGGCGAGCCCAAGCCTTCCCAGCCGCACTTTATCGAAGCCATCGGCTACCGGCAGTTGGATCGGCTATTGAAAGGGGCTTAATGCACGTTCTCGACAAAGTGGTCGAGCGCTTCAAACAGCACTTGGCGAATCGGCTCTGCTTCGTTCACCAAATGGTGGCGCGCTTCCGGGTGGCGGTGAATTTCCGCGTTGGGGAATTTTTCCGCCAGGATGGCCAGGTTCCACTCCCAATCCACGGTGAGGTCCTGCTCACCCTGCAGAATCAGCGTTGGCAAGGGGTTAGGCTCTCGCGCCAGTAGGCGTGGCATCCAGCGGCGCATGGCCGTGATCCAGGCCACGCTTAGCCGCTCTGGCTGTAGCGGGTCTTGGTCGCGTAGAAAGGCGGTGAACTGCTCATCAGTGGAGTTGGGGCGATACTTGCGCGGCAGCTCTTTAACAAAGGGGCTGGCAATTAAATGCAGCCAGCTGGCCTGGCTCCAGCGCCAGGGGCGTACCAGCGGGGCCAGCAGTACAATGCCTGCCCAACCGGCCGTGTCGCGGCGGGTGAGCGCGTCGGTGGCTAAAATCGCCGCGCCGGTGCTTTGGCCCACGCCCAGCCACGGTTTCGGTGCCATACCTAGGGTTTGCAGCGACTCTTGCAGGTGCGCTAGGCAGTGCTGGTAGTCATCGAAGTCTTCAATTTCCGCCCGGGGGCCGCTGGAAAGGCCGTGGCCGGGTAAATCCCACAGCACCACGCGCCAGCCTTTGGCCAGCAGGCAGCTGAGCAAGTGGCGATACAGGCCTAAATGGTCAAAGTAGCCGTGAATTACAAACGCGGTGCCGGTGGGCGCAGGCGGGCTCCACACTTGGCACCACAGTGCGAACCGCCCGGTATCAATAAACCCGGCGTGCACTTCGCTGGTGTCGTTGAGCAGCGTCTCTAAGCCGTAGTGGCGAAAGTAGTCATGCACAGCTTCCGTTAGCGCATCGCCCGGGGTTAAGCGGGAGAGCGACGACTCACCTTGCGCCTGCCGAAACAGACCTTCCAAGTGTTGGAAATTATGCATTAACGTCTCTCCGTGAACACCACACTTCCATGGGCTGAGTAACAGCACAAAATAACAGCGGCGGTGGCGCCCGCTCTCATCATTTGGTCGAGCATTTTACCGCTTTAGGGTCTACGCTGTTTACATGCCAACGCAGATGTGGAAGTATTTTCCATAAATCAACTTCTACCCTGACCGTGGCAGTCAAACCATCCACGGGCACCCCCACAGGAGAACCCCATGAGCGAGCGTATCACGCGTCACCGTTTACAGGTGGCAGCCGACCTAGATCGTTTCATCAACGAGCAGGCTCTGCCGGGCACCGGCGTCGACGAAAGCGCCTTCTGGGCCGGTGTCGATGCTCTGTTCCACGATTTGACCCCGAAAAACCGCCAACTGCTCGAAGAGCGCGACACGCTGCAAGAGAAGCTGGACGCTTGGCACCGTGAAAACCCCGGCCCGGTCAGCGACATGCCCGCCTACCGCAGCTTCCTGAAAGAAGCAGGTTACTTGGTAGACGCGCCGAACAGCGTGAAAGCCACCACCGCCAATGTTGACCGCGAAGTGGCCACGCAAGCAGGCCCGCAGTTGGTGGTACCGGTGAGCAACGCCCGCTACGCCCTGAACGCGGCCAACGCTCGTTGGGGCAGCCTGTACGATGCGCTGTACGGCACCGACGCTATCTCTGAAGAGGACGGCGCGGAAAAAGGCACCAGCTTCAACCCGAAACGCGGCGAAAAAGTCATCGCTTATGCCCGTGGCGTGCTGGACCGTGCCGCCCCGCTGGCCACTGGCTCTCACCGAGATGCGGTGAAGTATGTGATCCGCGATGGCCACTTGGTAGTCAGCCTGGAAGGCGGCCGTGAAACCGGCCTGAAAGACTCCGGTAAGCTGATTGGCTTTAACGGCGACGCCTCCGCTCCCGAATCGATTCTGCTGGCCAACAACGGCCTGCACCTGGAAATCCAGATCGATGCCAACCACTCGATCGGTAAGACCGACCCGGCTCACGTCAAAGACGTCGTAGTGGAAGCCGCGCTGACCGCCATCATGGACTGCGAAGACTCCGTTGCGGCGGTGGATTCTGAAGATAAAGTCGGTGTGTACAGCAACTGGCTCGGCCTGATGAAGGGCGACCTGGAAGAGAACATCGAAAAAGGCGGCAAAACCTTCACCCGTAAGCTGCACGCCGACCGCACTTGGCAAACCACTGACGGCAACACCGTCACGCTGCCGGGCCGTTCGCTGATGTTCGTGCGCAACGTGGGCCACCTGATGACCACGCCTGCGGTGCTGGACGAGAACGGCAACGAGCTGCCGGAAGGCATTTTGGATGCGGTGGTAACCTCGCTGCTGGCCCTGCACGACCTGAAGAAAGACGCCGACCAACCGCGCAACTCCCGCGCAGGCTCAGTGTATATCGTGAAGCCGAAGATGCACGGCCCTGCCGAGGTCGCCTTCGCTAACGAGCTGTTTGGCCGCGTGGAAGACATTCTGGGCATGAGTCGTGACACCCTGAAAATGGGTATCATGGACGAAGAGCGTCGCACCACGGTGAACCTCAAGGCGTGTATTGCTGAAGCGACCTCGCGCGTGGTGTTTATCAACACCGGCTTCCTGGATCGCACCGGTGATGAGATGCACACCGCCATGGAAGCAGGCCCGATGGTTCGCAAAGGCGATATGAAGAGCGCCGCGTGGATCACCGCCTACGAGAAGAACAACGTGCAGGTTGGTTTGGCCTGTGGCCTGCGTGGCCGCGCCCAGATTGGTAAAGGCATGTGGGCCATGCCGGACCTGATGCACAACATGCTGGAACAGAAGATTGGCCACCCGAAAGCCGGTGCCAATACCGCGTGGGTACCTTCCCCCACCGCCGCTGCCCTGCACGCACTGCACTACCATCAAGTGAACGTTGCTGACGTTCAGCGCGAGCTGGAAGCCCAAGGCGAGCCGGACTTCCTAGACGACCTGCTGAGCGTACCGGTAGCGGAAAATGCCAACTGGTCAGAGGAAGAGATTCAGCAAGAGCTGGATAACAACTGCCAGGGCATTCTGGGTTACGTGGTGCGCTGGGTGGAACACGGCGTTGGCTGCTCGAAAGTGCCGGATATCCACAACGTCGGCCTGATGGAAGACCGTGCCACGCTGCGCATCTCCAGCCAGCACATTGCCAACTGGCTGCACCATGGCATCGTCGATGCGCCCCGCGTTGAGGAAACCCTCAAGCGCATGGCGAAGGTGGTTGATGAGCAGAACGCTGGCGACCCCACTTACACCGCGATGAGCGCCGACTTTGAAGGCTCTACCGCGTTCAAAGCTGCCTCTGACCTGGTGTTCAAGGGCCGCGTACAGCCGTCTGGCTACACCGAGCCGCTCCTGCACGCATGGCGTCAGGTACATAAGGCTAAGTAAGCCCTATCGCTTAATAGCCCCCAGCCCCAAGGCTCGCGCCTTGGGGCTTTTTTATTTATGCTGATTTACGTTAACGTCAAGGAGAACAACTATGACCGTGATGACCGCCGAGCAGATTGAGCACTTCCTGGATGAGATCTTTCCCCAGCGGATGGGCAAGATAGTGAGCGTTGGAGAGATGTGCGCCACCATGCGGCTAAGCATTGGCCATGAGCACCTGCGCCCTGGCCCCCGCGTGTCAGGCCCCACCATGATGGGCTTTGCGGATGTAGCGCTGTACGTGGCGATACTGGCCCAAATAGGCCCCGAAGCGATGGCCGTGACCAGCGATTTAAACTGCCACTTTCTCCGCGCGGCCTCCGGCGATCACGACATCATCGCCCACGCCAAGCTGATCAAGCTGGGCAGACGCCTGGCGGTGGGCGAAGTACAGATTTTCTCCGCCAGCGATGACACGCGCCCCGTGGTGCATGTCACCGCTAGCTATGCGCTGCCGGATAACCCCTAGGCAGCCGAACAGCGCGGTCGTTCACGCCTTAACGCGCTCAACTCACTTTCGGGAGCTGGTCGATCAACCGATCTAGCGTGATCGGGTAGTCCCGTACGCGAATTCCGGTGGCGTTATAGATCGCGTTGGCCACGGCCGCCGCCACGCCGCAGATACCCAGCTCCCCCACGCCCTTGGCTTTAAGCGGCGTCGAGGCGGCGTCGGTGGTGTCCAAAAAAATCACCTCCTGCTCGGGAATATCCGCATGCACCGCCACCTCGTAACTGGCGAGGTCGTGGTTGACGAAAAAGCCGCGCTCCACATCGGGGGTGAGCCCCTCCATCAAGGCACTACCCACGCCCATGGTCATCCCCCCAATCACCTGGCTGCGCGCCGTGACCGGGTTGAGAATGCGCCCCGCGTCGCACACCGCCAGCATACGGCGCACACGGGTTTCGCCGGTATGGGCGTGCACGGCCACTTCAACAAAGTGCGCCGCGAAGGTGCCAATCTGTAGCGTGTCTTTGAAGTCGCCAAAGTGGATGGTGTCTTCTGCGACCAGCTCTTCGCCATCAGCCACCTCCGCTAGCGCTACCTCGGTGGTGCCTGCGATCACCCAGCCCTGTTCAAACCGCGGCGCGTTCATACCAAGTCGCTGGGCAATCTCCTCTTGTAGCTTCAAGCAGGCCGCATAAACACCGGCGGTCGCGCTGGCGGCACCGAACTGCCCACCGGAACCCGACGAGACCGGGTAGTCGCTGTTGCCCAGCCGCACCTCCACGTCCTCTAGCGCCAATCCCATGGCTTCCGCAGCGGTTTGGGCAATAATCGTGTACGAGCCGGTGCCGATATCGGTCATATCGGTTTCCACCACCAAACGCCCAGCCTGCAAACGCACTCGAGCGCCGGAATCCATGGTGGGCGCCCCGCGATAAGCCCCTGCCATGCCGTGGCCGATCAGCCACTGCCCTTCCCGCTGGCCGCCTGGGGTGCGGTTGCGCGCCTCCCAACCAAAATCGGCAGCCCCTTTTTGCAGGCACTCTACGTAGTGGCGGTCGCTAAACGGCTTGCTGGGGTCTTCCGGGTCGACCTGGGTGTCGTTGAGGATGCGGAATTCCACCGGGTCCATGCCCAGCTTCTCGGCCATTTCGTCCATGGCAATTTCTAACGCGGCAAGGCCGGAGGCTTCACCGGGGGCGCGCATATCCGCTGACTCAGGCAGGTCCATCTCGATAGCCGTATGGGCCACGCGGCGGCTTGCCCCGGCGTAAAAGGCGCGGGTTTGATTGACCGGGTTCTCGCCGCTGCCGCCAGGCAGCGTATGGGAAAACGCCGAGTGGTCGAAGGCGGTAATCCTGCCCTCAGCATCGGCGGCAATGCGCAGGCGCTGAACAGTACCGGAGCGGTGGGTGGCGTTGTTGAACACCAGCGGGCGCGGTAGCGCGAGCTTAACCGGCCGCCCGGCCGCCCGCGAACCCAGGGCAGCCAGCACGGTATCTGCCCGCAGCCAGAGCTTGCCGCCAAAGCCACCGCCCACATAGGGGCTCTCTAGACGAATGGTCTCGAGGTCGATAGCAAAGGTCTTGGCCAGCGCTTTGCGGGTCCAGGCAATCATCTGGTTGGAGGTCCAGACCGTCATTTGGCCGCCATCCGACCAATCCACGATGGAAGCGTGAGGCTCCATCATCGCGTGGCTTTGGGAGGCCGTGCGGTAGACCTCATCCAGCGTTACCGCTGCGCTTTTAAAGGCCGCATCCACATCGCCCACGTCAGAGAGCGGCTCGTCGGGTGTTTGCTGCTCCCAGGCGGCGTCTAAATCAAACACGCCTTGCTCTTCTTGGTAGCGCACCTCAATCAGCGCGGCGGCACTTCTCGCCTGCTCTAGGGTGTCGGCCACCACTACGGCAATGGCTTGATGGTAGTGGGCAACGGTATCGCCACCAAATAGGCGCGCCACGTTGCTTTTGGCCTGCGCCAGCGGTTCTATGTCTAGGGTGGTGACCACCGCCGCTACCCCAGGCGCGGCGCGGGCGGCCGTGGCATCCATGTGGGTAATGCGCCCTTTGGCGATGGTGGCACATAGCGGGTAGCCCACCAGCTGGTGGGCCGCTACGTCATGGCGCTCGTAGGCGTAGGGCGCTTGGCCGGTCACTTTAAGCGCGCCATCAATGCGCGCATGGGGCTTGCCGACAATACGGGCGCGGTCAAACAGGTTATCGTCGGTCGATTGATTGAAATCCATCGGTTACTCCTCGGCCAGCAGCGCGGCGAGCGTTCGCTCTGCCAGGGTCAGCTTGTAGGCGTTCTCTTCAGTCGGGCGGGCACCATCAAGCATCTCAGCCATCACAGCAGCTGCGCCTTGGGGCAGCGCGGCATCCGCCGCATCGCGTCGCCAGGGCCGTGGGGCCATACCGCCCAGCGCCACGCGCCCCGTGCCGTCCGGGGCGTGAATCAGCGCCACTGAGACCAGCGCAAAGGCATACGAAGAGCGGTCACGCACCTTGAAGTAGGCATGGCGGCCTTCCACAGGCGCGGGCAGCACCACCCCGGTAATCATCTCGCCCTTGGTCAGGGTGTTTTCCACCTCGGGGGTATCGCCGGGCAGCTGGTAGAACGCATCCAGCGTCAGGCTGCGGGTCTCACCCTCGGGGGTGATGGTTTCCACGCGGGCATCCAGCGCTTGCAGCGCCACCGCCATATCGGAGGGGTGCGTGGCAATGCACGCATCAGAAGTACCAATCACGCCCAGTTGCCGAGTGGTCGCGCCTTTTCCCAGCGCCGCGCAGCCAGCGCCCGGTGAGCGCTTATTGCAGGGCATGGCGGTGTCGTAAAAATAGGGGCAGCGCGTACGCTGCAGCAGGTTACCGCCGGTGGTGGCTTTGTTGCGCAGCTGGCCAGACGCCCCCGCCACCAGCGCCCGGCTCAACACGCCATAGGCTTCGCGCACGCGTGGGTCGGCTGCCAGGGTGCTATTGCTGACCATCGCCCCCACGCGCAGGCCGCCCTCTTCCGTAGCCGTAATGGCGTTCAACCCCGTGTCGCGCACATCGATCAGGTGCAGCGGAGTTTCAATCTCGTGCTTCATTAAATCCAGCAGGTTGGTGCCGCCGGCAATGAATTTCGTGCCCGGCACCTCGGCCGCGCGGGCCGCTGCTTCGGCAGGGCTAGACGCCCGCTCGTAGGAAAAGGCTCTCATGCGCGCTCCTTGGCAACCTGGGTAATGGCCTTAAGGATGTTGGCGTAAGCGCCGCAGCGGCAGAGGTTGCCCGACATCCGCTCGCGAATCTCGACATCAGTGATCTCGATAGGCGCGGTGAGATCCGCCGTGACATGGCTGGGAATATTGGCGGCGATCTCCTGCAATACGGCGTTGGCCGAACAGATCTGCCCCGGCGTGCAGTAGCCGCATTGAAAGGCGTCGTTATCCACGAACGCCTGCTGCATGGGGTCTAGCTGTTCTACCGTACCCAGGCCTTCAATGGTGGCGATCTCATCACCTTCATGCATCACTGCCAGGGTGAGACACGCGTTGATGCGTTCGCCATTCACCGACACGGTGCAGGCGCCACACTGGCCGTGGTCACAGCCTTTTTTGGAGCCGGTGAGCGCTAGGTGCTCACGCAGGGCGTCCAACAGCGTGGTGCGGTTATCAAGCGTTAGGGTGTGCTGGGTGCCATTCACTATCAACGTGACGGTTGAGCGCGGCACGTCTAGCGGTGCCTGATCGCGGCGCTGTTCAGCGCTATTTGAAGCGTTCATAAATCGGTGCCTTCCCTGCTCATTGCTGTTGCTTATCGACGGTCTCGCCCCTTCAGCATAGACATAAATCGGCGGCAGCGACCTGACGCGTGCCAAGCGGCTGCGCTACGCTTAGTGCAACGACCCGCGCTAAGCGGGCAGGGTGACTCACGAAAGGACGCGACATTGATGCAACACTTGGATCGACAGGTGATTGAACACGCCCTGGCGTGGTGCCAGCAGGGCCGCCCTTTTTGGCTCTGCACCGTGCTGGCGACCTTTGGCTCCTCTCCTCGCGAGCCGGGCTCCTGGATGGCGGTGAACGAGGAGGGGAAAGCAATTGGTTCGCTGTCCGGGGGCTGCGTGGAAGAAGACTTTCTCCAGCGCGTCAAAGAGGGGGCGTTTGAGCGCCCGGTGACGGTCATCCGCTACGGCGACCCGGACGACGTTCAAGGGGCAAATGTGACGCTGCCCTGCGGCGGTATCCTAGAAGTACTGATTGAGCGCCTGCCCGCTACTCAAGCCACCGAAGCGCACCTCACCACGCTGCTGGCGACGCTAGACGGCCAGCAGCCGCTGGTGCGCCACGTCGAGCTCCCCAGCGGGCGCTTTGGCTTTCACGAGGATGCCTCGCTTGGCCCGCGAGTTTACCGTGAGCAGGTGCAGGGGGAATCCGAGCGCATCTACCTGCGCGTTGCCCCCGCCAGGCGGTTAATTATCGCGGGCATCTCCGCTATTACCGCCCCCTGTGCGGCCTTTGCCGTCACACTCGGTTTCGAGGTGATCGTATGCGACCCGGACGCCACCGCCTGCGCGCAGTTCTCCGTGCCCGGCGCGGTGGTTAAGGCACAGCTGCCGTCCCAATACATCGCCTCCGGCGCTTGCCACAGTGCAACGGCAGTGGTGGCGCTCACCCACGACCCGCGCATTGATGACTTGGCCATGATGGAAGCCGTACGTACCCCCGCGTTTTATATTGGCGTGATGGGCTCTCAACGCACCTCCACCGCCCGAGCAGAGCGGCTGATACGCTCCGGCGGGCTCACCCAAGCGCAGGTGAAGCGCCTGCATATGCCCATTGGCCTAGCGCTGGGCAGTAAAACCCCGGCGGAAATCGCCCTTGCAGTGATGGCGGATATCGTAAGGGTGCAGCACGGTAAGGCCGTCGATGAGCTTTAATCGCCATGCGTGCTAACCACGTCGTCGCGCTAGTGACGGCGGCAGGCTACTCGCGGCGTTATGGCGAGGCTGATAAGCGCCAGGAACGTCTTGCCGATGGCAGAACGCTGTTGGCCACCACCGTTGCGCGCACCGAGCAGGCGTTTAGCCAGGTACGGGTCGCGATTCGTGAGGAGGACGACGCGTTTCAGCTTGGCTTGGCTGCCAGCACGCCGCTAATCCGGCTACGTCAGGCGCACCTGGGGTTGGGTGCTAGTTTGGCTGAAGCGGTAACGGCGCTAGGCGGTGACCGCCGCTTGAACGACAGCGAGGCGGTGGCGGTACTGCTAGGCGATATGCCGCGTATTCAACCCGCAACGCTGCGGGCACTGCAGCAGCAGGCCACCTTCAACACCATCTGGCGGCCGCGCTACGGCGGGCAGCCCGGCCACCCGGTGCTGTTTGGTCGCGCTTTTTGGCCGGAACTAGCGCATTTACGAGGCGACACGGGCGCTAAGGCGCTGATTCAACGCCACCCATCCCACTACCATACGTATGACATCAACGACGCAGGCATTCTGCTCGATATCGATACGCCAGACGCACTCGCCAGCCTCTAGCGTTTAAGCGCAAACTTGATTAACAGAGAAAGGATTTAACAAACATTATAAAGTAGTGTGCGCATGCCACTGCCACACAGCGATTGATGAATGATACTGCCCAACCTGTTACTGGACCCGCAGGCGCTGAGTGCTTTGCAAGGAAAGCACGATGTTCCCCTGGTCATTTTATCCTGGCTAGTTGCCTTGGCCGCGTCTTACGCCAGCTTAGAAATTATTCGCTTGGTCAGTAGCACCTCGTCGTCGCTCTGGCGCAGAACGTGGCTCACCGCGGGCGCCAGCGTGATGGGCGCTGGCGTCTGGAGCATGCATTTTGTCGGCATGCACGCCTACCGGCTGGATTTTCATGTCAGCCACGGCCATCTGCTGACTCTGCTTTCCGTATTACCCGCTATCGCTGGCAGCCTAGTGGCTATGACGCTGCTCTGTCGAGAGCCGTTATCGCATCGCACGCTGTTTCTGGCAGGCAGTAGCCTAGGGCTGGGGATTGGTATGATGCACTATGGCGGCATGGCCGCCATGCACATGCCCGCCACGCTCTACTACGCGCTGGACCTGTTTTTAGCCTCGCTGGTCGTTGCCGTTGGGCTGGGTGTTCTCAGTGCCTATGCTTACCGCTTATGCCGCATGGAAAACGGCAAAGCGCACTATCAGCGGTACACGTTCATATCTGCGCTGTGTATTTCGCTCGCTGTCAGCGGCATGCACTACGTGGCCATGCAGGCCGCTTGGTTCGTGCCCATGGACAATGCCGTCGATCACGCGCGTATGGAGGCTTCTAACTGGCTCATTTATGTGATCAGCGGGGCGGCCGTCTTTGCTGCACTGCTAACCTTATTGGCGATTAAAATTCAACGCCGCCTGCAGGACAGCGAGCGCCACGGCCATATGACCCAGCGACGGCTGCTAGAAGTGATTGCCGCTCTGCAAGATGGCGTGGTGCTGTTCGATGACAGTGCCCGTATCCGGCTGTGTAATAACGCCTTTGAGCAATTAACGGGCATGACTCACGTCCAGCTCATGGATGCGGATATCACGCAGGTGCCTTACGCCAAAGATAGCCAGGCGCTTACCCCCACCATTCACCGCGCACTCTTGTCGCAAGGGGAGTGGAGCGGCATGGTCACGGCGCTGCGCACGAATGGCGATGAGTACCCAGCATGGCTCAGTATCAGCCGCGTGAACTATGCCCATAGCAAAGATAGGGATTACGTGGCCCTGCTTAGCGACCGCACCGACGAGCAAAACGCGCAGCAGCGGATTCGCTACCTGGCTTACCACGACATGCTCACCGGATTACCAAACCGTTTGGCGCTTCAGGAGTACTTGACGACACACCTGAAGGATAGCCGCCATAAAGGCCACTACTCAGTGCTAGCACTGTTGGACGTCAACCGTTTCAAAGTGCTGAACGACAGCATGGGCCAAGATATTGGCGACGAGCTGTTACGACAGCTCGGCAGCCGCCTGCAGCAGGCCGGAAAGCAGGTGATCGCTGCCCGCCTGGATGGCAATGAATTTGCGCTGTGCCTCACGCTAACCGCCACCGACCAAACCGAAGCCGAACGACAGGCGCACCAGCATATCGAAGATGTGCAGGCTTCCCTGGTGGCCGACTACCAGCTTCATGGGCACACCTACCCGTGCAAAATTAACGTGGGCATGCTGATTTTTTGCCCTCGTGAGATTGAGAGCGTCGGGCAGCTGTTCAAACGCGCCGGGCTGGCACTGTTGGAAGCCAAGCGCCAGCGAGACGACGTGCCCAAGCGCTTCTGTTCGGAGCTGGAGCAGAAACTCGAAGAAGATATCACGCTGGAGCGCGAACTGCGCCTAGCGATCGATAGCGGTGCGCTTAGCCTGCACCTTCAACCACAGGTGGGAGCGCAGCACGAGGTCATTGGTGCCGAGGCCCTGGTACGCTGGCACCACCCGCAGAAAGGCATGATTTCACCGGGGCGCTTTATTCCCATCGCCGAACACACCGGGCTAATTCTGCCCTTAGGGGCCTGGGTATTAAAAGAGGGCTGCCGCCTGCTCGGCGAGTGGCAGCACGACCCATGCCTGCGCCATTTAAAGCTCTCGCTCAACGTGAGCGTGCGCCAGTTCCAGCAGCCCGATTTTGTTGAGCAGGTTACCACCACGCTGCGCGCGACCGGCGCTCCGCCTGAGCGTTTGACGCTGGAGCTTACCGAATCGCTGCTGATGAGCGACCCAGAGGGAACCATCGATAAGATGCTGCGCCTGCGACAGATGGGCATTCGCTTTGCGCTGGATGATTTTGGCACCGGCTATTCGTCGCTGGCGTATCTCAAATCGCTGCCGCTAGACACGCTCAAAATCGATATTGCCTTCGTCAAAGATTTGACCCTGGACATGCAGGCGACGCCGATCGCCGCCACCATTATTGCCCTGGCAGAGAGCCTGGGATTAGACGTGATTGCCGAGGGCGTGGAAACTGCCGACCAGTGCACGGTGCTGGCTCGCTTAGGATGCCATGTGTATCAAGGCTACTATTTTGGCAAGCCAGCACCCGCAGCAGAGTTTGCGCGACGCAACGGCGCTTCTTCGCCTACAGCGTCATGAACGGCTGGGCGTCTTGATCGCTGAATAGGTAAACGTTGTAAGGCTCGCTTTGGGGCCCTGGCATGCCCGGTGTGCCAATCGGCATACCGGCTAAGCCGATGCCATCGACATCAGGTTGCTGTTCAAACAGTGCCTCAACCGCTTCCATCGGCACGTGCCCTTCAATCCAATAGTTGCCTATCTCAATGGTGTGGCAAGAGCCCATGCCGTAAGGCACGCCCGCCTGCTGTTTGATATCACCCAGCTCGACATCATCAATAATGGTGACGTCTACGCCCAGCGCTTCAAGATGACGTGCGTACTCATCGCAGCAGCCGCATTGCGGGTTTTTATACAGCGTCGCCTCATCGGGCAGCGCAGCGTGGGCCGTCGCAGCGCCGAACATCAAGGCACCGGATACCATAAGCGCCGTGGCATGTCGTTTCATATCGCTCTCCTATGACAACGTCTTTTGCAAAGCTTACAACCTAGGGGCTGCCTATAGGTCAAGACCCAAGCAACAGCCTCCCACTCTCGTTTGACCTATGGGCGGCACTGGGTTCTACGCTAAAGGGTGGACGTTGATCGCAAGACGACAAGGAGGCTAACCATGGCAGCAACGACCCACCACACCGCACAGGTGTATCGGATGAAAACCGCCGAGCACATGTGCCCGTTCGGCTTGAAGACCGTCGATCTGCTCACGCGCAAAGGCTACGCGGTGGATGACCACACCCTCACCTCACGCGAGGAAATCGACACCTTCAAGGCGCGAGAAGATGTCGATACCACGCCGCAGGTGTATATCGATGGCGAGCGGATCGGCGGCTACGAAGAAGTGCGCGAACACTTGGGTATGAGCGTTCCCAATGCCAAAGAGACTATCTACCGCCCGGTGCTGGCCATTTTTGCCGTCGCGCTATTAATAGGCCTGGCGATGAGCTGGGCAACTCAGGGCACGCTGCTCACGGCGCGCATGCCAGAGTTTGCCGTGGCAACCGCGATGGTGCTGCTGGGCCTGCAGAAGCTGCAGGACATCGAAAGCTTCAGCACCATGTTTCTCAACTACGACCTGCTCGCCCAACGCTACGTGCCCTATAGCTACGTTTATCCCTACGCCGAAACCGCCGCCGGGCTGTTGATGCTGGCTGGCACGCTGATTTGGGTAGCCGCGCCGCTGGCACTGTTCGTCGGCACCGTGGGCGCGGTATCGGTATTCAAAGCGGTTTACATCGATAAGCGCGAACTCAAGTGCGCCTGCGTGGGGGGCAACAGCAACGTACCGCTTGGCTTTGTGTCGCTCACCGAAAACCTGGTGATGATCGGAATGGGTTTGTGGATGCCATTGCGCCTACTGCTGAGCTAGCGTCGATTAGGAACGGCTAAGCAGCGCCGTGACGCCCAGGGCCAGCCAACCGGCCATCAGTAGAAGCCCGCCGATCGGCGTCACGATACCTACGCTTAAACCGGCCAGCGCCATTAGGTAGAGCGAACCAGCAAAGGCCAGTACGCCTAACGCCCATAGCGCCAGTACGACCTGCTGGCCGGGGTGTGGGTAGTGGCTGCGCCACGCAAGCACCGCTAGCATCGCCAACGTGTGCCACGCTTGGTAGCGCACGCCGGTTTCCACGATATCTACCATGGCAGCGCTGGTGCGTGCCGCCAACCCGTGGGCGGCATAAGCTCCCAGCATCACCATGAGCGCCCCCGAAAGCGCCACCACACACCACCACAGCTTGTCGACTCGCTGCACGCCCTACTCCTTTTCACCTATGTTGGCGGCGCATCGCCACCCCGTTAATCATTGAGATATTCACCCCGCTGCATACCTTGCACGGGTCGAAACCGCTACAATAGAGGCCGTTTTGCCTCATCCACCAGGGTGCTTACTGTTTATGTCTACCCCCAATGAGTCGATACAGCTTACGCTCAACGGCGAACCCTACGCCATGACCGCTGGCCTCACCGCTGCTGACTTGATCGAGCAGCTTGGCCTGGGCGGGCGTCGTATCGCTGTCGAAATCAACGAACAGATTGTGCCCAAGAGCCAACTGGCCGCGACCCCGCTGGCCGCAGGCGACCAGATCGAAGTGGTCCACGCCATTGGCGGCGGCTAGCTGCCGGTGCTTTTTCAAGGAATCGCTATGACGCAACTGACTGATACACCGTTCACCATTGCCGGACGTGATTTTAGCTCCCGCCTGTTAGTGGGTACCGGCAAGTACAAAGACTTTACCGAAACCGGTGCTGCGATTGCCCAGAGCGGTGCCGAAATCGTCACCTTTGCCGTGCGCCGTACCAACCTTGGCCAGGATGCCGATGCGCCGAACCTGCTCGACGTCATCTCTCCCAAGCAGTACACCCTGCTGCCCAATACCGCTGGCTGCTACAACGCCAAAGATGCCGTGCGCACCTGCCGCTTGGCCCGCGAACTGCTGGACGGCCACAATCTCGTCAAGCTGGAAGTGCTCGGCGATGACCACACGCTCTACCCCAACGTGGTCGAGACGCTCAAGGCTGCCGAGACCCTGCTGGCCGACGGTTTCGACGTGATGGTGTACACCAGCGACGACCCGATTGTGGCACGGGAGCTGGAAGCCATGGGCTGCTGCGCCATCATGCCGCTGGGCTCATTGATTGGCTCGGGCCACGGCATTCAAAACCCGCATAACGTTCGCCTCATCGTAGAGCAGAGCAGCGTGCCGGTCCTGGTGGATGCAGGCATTGGTACGGCCTCCGATGCCGCCATGGCCATGGAGCTTGGCTGCGACGGCGTGCTGCTCAACAGCGCCATTGCCCACGCCCGCGACCCGCTGCGCATGGCCAACGCCATGAAGCTCGCCGTCGAGGCTGGCCGCGATGCGTTCTTGGCAGGCCGCATGCCGCGCCGCCAAAGCGCCGAACCCTCTTCGCCTTTTGCAGGCCGAATCAACGGCTGATACAGAGACACCATGACCGATACGAACGACACCGCGCCCGAGAGCAACACCACTGGCCCCGAAAGTGCCGATGCGCCGCTGCACCGCCGCGGCATTAAAAGCTATGTGATTCGCGCCGGGCGCATGACCCAAGCCCAAAGCCGCGGCCTGGAAGACGTATGGCCGCGCCTGGGGCTGACCATTGCCGATGGTCGCCAGGATTTAGACGCCCTGTTTGGCCGCCAAGCCCCCCGCGTGGTGGAAATTGGCTTTGGTATGGGTAACTCGCTGATCGAGCAGGCTGAAACTCATCCCGATACCGACTTTATCGGCATCGAAGTGCACGCCCCCGGCGTTGGTAAACTGCTTGATGAAGTGGATAAACGCGGCCTGACCAACCTGCGCGTTTACCGTGAAGACGCCCTGGCGGTGCTGGAGCAGTGCCTGCCCGAAGGTTCGCTGACCACGCTGCAGCTGTTCTTCCCCGACCCGTGGCCGAAGAAGAAGCACCATAAACGGCGCATCGTCCAGCCTGCGTTTGTAGAGCTGATTCGCACGCGCCTCAAGCCCGGCGGTACCTTCCACATGGCCACCGATTGGGAAGCCTACGCCGAGTGGATGGCGGAAGTGATGGAAGCCGCCCCCGGCTACGCCAACACCGCCACCGCCGAGACCGCGCCTTACGTGCCGCGCCCGGCCTTCCGCCCGCTCACCAAGTTTGAGGCCCGCGGCGAAAAGCTCGGCCACGGCGTGTGGGATCTGATTTACCGGCGGGAAGCGTAACGCTTACTCAAACGCCGTTAGCGCAAAGCTGTCGCACTCGGTCACCTTGGCAAACCACGCCTGCAGCCGTGGAAAGCGGTTCGGCCAATCAAAGGCCGGTAAGCGAAAGCTGAGGTAAGCCAGGGCGACAGCGACCACAATCGCCCCAAGCGTGCGCTGGGTATGTCCGGCCAGCACGCTAGGGTGCGCTTCCAGCGTCACCAGCGTGCGCTCAATCGCTTTTAACCGTCGGCTTCCTAACAGCGTCTCATCCACGTCTGGCCCGCCATGCTTGCGGCCAATCACCACGTTGAACGCCGCCTCCATCAAGCCCTGCCCCAACCCCGCCAGCGCCAGGTTTTCCGCTAAACCATCTGCCGGTAGCAGCTTCGCGCCTTCGCCCACGGCATCCAGATAGTGGGCAATCAGCAGCGATTCGGTCAGCACCTCGCCGCCTTCCGTCACCAGCGTCGGAATACGACTCAGCGGGGTAATCTTTAAAAGCTCGCTATCCGCCGCCCAGGGGTCGCACCAGCAAAGCTCCGTGCGCTCCATTAGCCCTTTTTCATACAAGCATACCCGCACGACGCGGGCGTAAGGTGAAGAAGTATTGAGATAGAGCTGCATAGAGGCCTCACTGATCAGTTACGTGCGCTTATCGTAAACCACCCGATGCAGCGTGCCGCTACCACTTTCGAAGGCATCGATATTGGCAAGGGTCGTCTCGGCAATATTGGTTAGCGCCTCCTGGGTAAAAAAGGCTTGATGGCCGGTGATAAGCACGTTGTGGAAGGTCGTTAGGCGCATGAACCGGTCATCGTCGATCACCTGATGGGAGTGGTCCTCAAAGAAGAGTTGCTCCTCCTCTTCGTACACATCCAACCCCAGGTAGCCAATATGGCCACTTTTAAGCCCGGCGATGACGGCTTGGGTATCGACTACCCGCCCGCGGCCGGTGTTAATCAGCATCACTCCCCGCTTCATTTGGGCAATGGCGCTCGCGTTAATCAGGTGGTGGGTGTCAGGCGTAAGCGGGCAGTGCAGGGAAATAATATCCGCTTGGGCATAGAGCGTTTCTAACGGCACATACTCCACAAACGCTTTCGCTTCAGGGTTTGGGTAAGGGTCGTAGGCCACAATGCGGCAGCCAAACCCGTGCATGATGTCGGCAAAGATGAGACCGATATGGCCCGTTCCAATGACTCCCACGGTTTTGCCGTGCAGATCAAACCCCAGCAGGCCATCGAGAGCGAAGTTACCCTCCCGCACTCGGTTATAGGCCCGATATGTCATGCGGTTTAAGCTCATCACCAGTGCCACCGCATGCTCTGCCACGGCGTGGGGCGAGTAGGCAGGCACCCGCACTACCGTCATCCCCAGCCGCTGCGCCGCTTCTAGGTCCACGTGATTAAACCCGGCCGAACGCAGCGCCACTAGCCTTGTACCGCCTTGATAAAGCTGCTCCAGCACTGCCCCATCCAGGTGGTCATTCACAAACGCGCAGACACACTCAAACCCGACGGCGAGCGGCGCGGTTTCGACGGTGAGCCGCGCATCAAAAAAGCTCAGCAAATGGCGGCCCGCGGCGTTGGCACGGGATAGAAAGGTTTGGTCGTAAGGTTTAGCGCTAAACACGGCGATACGCATAACGAAAACTCCCGGTAGCAGTGTTATCAGGGTAGGCGACGTACTCGCCATTATCTGCACACATCGCACGGGGAAAGCTTGGCCGGCATCAACAAAAGGGGGAGTAGAAAAAAGAAAGCCGCTCCATGGGGGAGCGGCAAAAGACCGTGACTAGCAATGAGAGGGAGAAACCATGACAGGAAACTGGCGCTGATCGGTGCCAAGCAGCTGTCGTGGTTGCCAGCGACTCATTAAACGCTGACCATCACAATATAATCATTCTCATTTACCCCGTCAACACAAATGCGAATACTTTTTATTTATTTTTATATCAGCTGACTAATTTGAGCCAAAACGGCAGCGTCAGCATGGCCAGCAGCGTTTGCCCGGTGATAATGGCCGCCATCAATTCCGCATCGCCGCCTAGCTGGCGGGCAAGAATGTATGCCGAAGTGGCCGTGGGTAGCGCAGCGAACAGCAGCGCGACGTCCCGGCTGACGGGGTCAAGCCCCAGTAGCCACGCCAACAGCAGTACAAACGCCGGCATGCACAGTAGCTTAATGGCGTTAGTGGCAATCACCCCTCGGTCAATACGCAGCAGCGCCATGGGCTTGAGCGCGACTCCCACGGCCACTAGGCCCAGCGGTAGCGCTGCGCGGCCCAGTAGTGTCACGGTATCTTCGCTCCAGCCGGGCAGGCCCACGCCGCTCAGGTTCAAGCCAATACCTACCAGGCACGCCAAAATCAGCGGATTTTTCGCCAGCGCTAGCGCACTTTTACCCAGGCTTGCGCTACCCAGCGTGCCCGCTGCCACAAAGCTAGCCACGCACATAACGTTTACCACGGGCACCATTAGCGCCACGGCGACCGCTGCCGTTGTGGCCCCAAGCGAACCGTGCAGCGCGGCGGCCCCAGCTACCCCCACATAAGTATTGAAACGCACGGCACCTTGAAACACCGAGGTGAACGCCGCCGGGCTGAGTTTTAACCATGCGCGGAAGTACCACAGTACCAGCCCAAACAGCGCCATTGCCCCCAGCAATGCCAGCGCCAACCGGCCAACGGGCACTTGGCTCACATCGGCTGTCGCCAGCGTGCCCACCAGCATGGCGGGGAACAGAACAAAATAGATAAACCGCTCCATTTGCGCCCAAAAATCGAGGCTAGGCCAGCGCCCATACCCTACGGCTGCGCCCAATAAAATCAATAAAAAGAGCGGCCCTAGTGCTCCGGTAATGCTCTCCATTGTGCTTCCTTATTAAGTGCGACATCCCAGCACAGCGACATCCGCGGGATAGCTGTTACCATGAAACGCATACCACCCAATCAATTTCCCCGCCTTATGGCCTGCGTAGCGACTATTCTGCCATGAAGAATTTGCCTAAACCCGACGTAACGGGTTTTCCAGCGCTAAAAGTGCTGATCTTGGTGACGGGCCTCGCGTTGGCCGCATGCACATGGTATGTGTTTGCCAACTGGCTGCGCGACGATAGCGATATTATGTGGTTCTCTGCAGATGGTGAGTGCAACCTGCACACCACCCCCTGCTCGGCTGCGCTAGGCGATAAGGGCCACCTAACCTTAGCCATAGATGCCAACGGCCGCATCGAAGCACTCGAGGTTCTACCGCTGGATGTAGAGGTAGAGGGCGTTACCCCAAGCCAAGTGACCGTTGATTTTGTTGGCCGCGGTATGGATATGGGATTGAACCGCTTTGCGCTGACGGCCACCGCACCTGGGCACTTTCATGGCCAAGGGCAAATCGGTGTTTGCACACAAGAGGTGATGCCTTGGCGAGCACGGGTTATTCTGGAGACTCCCGAAGGCAAGATGGGCAGCTGGTTCGATTTTGATGTCACAAGGAGCTAAGCGCATGGCAGCATCTATAAAACGCAAGCCGCTTTGGCTTGGCCTCTCGCTACTCGGCGTGCTCCTGCTGGTGGCCACGATTGGCCTTTACCAACTAGGTACTGACCAAGACAGCGGCGAACCACAAGGTGGCCCCATCGCCATGCCCTCAACCCAGGGCGATTTCTCGCTGACCCAGCTGGGCGATAACGACATCGCTATTGTGTCGTTTGGCTATACTTACTGCCCCGATGTTTGCCCCATGAATCAGGCCGTCAAACGCCAAGCACTGTCACAGCTGAGCGACGAGCAGCGTGAGCGGATAGTGCCTGTCATGATCACGGTAGACCCAGAGCGGGATACGCTCGCCCGTATGAGCGAATATATGCAGTTCTTTGGCAGCGAATTTATCGGTTTAGTGGGCAGCCAGGCGCAGCTAGCCGATGTGGCTGAGCGTTACGGGGTGATTTGGCGACGGGTCGAGGCGCCAGAATCGGCCATGGCGTATACCATCGACCACAGCGCATCGCTGTTTTTGGTCAACCGCGAAGGGGAAATATTGCAGCGGGTACTCTACTCCCCAACGCCGCACGGGTTAGTGTCGGCGCTGGAAAGCGAGCTGGGCAGCTAACGCTGATAGCGCAAGCTGCCGCATGATTACTCGGCCGCGACCGTTTCTTCCTCTGTAGGGGCAGCCTGCAGCTGATCTACCATTGCCATCAACGCCCTCGCTTGGGTGCCATCGCGGGTATCGTGCAGCGGGTTGACCTGCCAAGTACTCTCAGCAAACCCCCACCAGTCCCAGCAAGCCTGAGGGTTAGCCATGCTGTTCTCCGCCTGAGGGTAGAGCACTACCTGGCCATGCTCGGCAGCCCAGCGGTTCAAACCGCTGTAGCGCACAAAGATATCGCCAATCGCCTCCGCATTCATCTGGCAGCCGTGCAAGGCAACTGTCACCGGGCAACCGCCTGCTTCACACGCCTCGGGAACAAACAGATAACCGGTATCAGCAAACCCCTTCACAGCAAAGTCAGACTGATCAAAGGCGCGCAGTTCACCGTCACTAGCGTTGACCTCACGCTCCGGGTAAAGCCATGCCAACATCTCACCAGCGACATCATCGCCACACGCCAGCACATGACTACCGCCACCTTTGTGGCAATCGCCCATTTCCTGGGGATCGATACGCGCGTCCTTTGGCATAGCCACTGGCCACCCGTGCCCGGTATTTTCTCTCAGCTCATAGTGAAGCTGCTGTTCCGGGCTGGCGAGCCAGCGCTGCCACTGCTGGGCAAGCAGATCACCCAGCGCTGGCGAGACCGTGGCATCCGCCCCTCCATGCCATACAAAAGCACGTAGCTGTGCCAGCGCTTCCTGGCTACCCACCTGATCCAGTGAGGCGTAGCGCTCACGCCGCTGCTCCAGCTCGTCTAACGATGGCAGCCCACGTCGCGTCATCATGCACTGGTTAAGGGCCAGGCTTAGCGCTCCTTGAGCGCAGCCCCATGGGCCTGCGGCCAGCACGCCCACACCGCTAAAGCGCTCAGGCCAGGCAACCGCCAACTGAGTGGCCATATAACCGCCCGACGAGACACCCACAACGCTGGCTTGGTCACTAGCAACCCCTAATGCAGGCAGACTTGGCGGCTCTTCCTGGGCGTGGGCAGCGCTGCTGCCCAACAGGATAAGCGCGGCCATAAGGCGACGCTGATGAACGGCGATGCCCATGGCTTATTCGATGCCTAACAGTTCAACGCGGAACGTGAGCATTTCATTCGGGCCGATCGGGCCTTGGCCGCGTTCGCCGTAGGCAAGTTCAGCAGGAATATAGAGCATCCAGCTATCGCCCACGCTCATCAGTTGCAGGGCTTCCTGCCAGCCTTCGATCACTTGGTTAACCTGGAAGCTGACCGACTCACCGCGCTCGAAAGAGCTGTCAAACACGGTACCGTCGAGCAGCATGCCTTCGTAGTTCACTTCAACGGTGTCTTCTGCGCTAGGCGTTTCGCCGTCGCCAGACTCTAGCACTTCGTACTGCAAACCAGACTCGGTCACTTCAACTTCATCACGCTCGGCGTTTTCGGCGAGGTAATCCTGCCCTTCTTCCAGGTTCATCTGCGCCAGTTCTGCGGCCTGCTGTTCACGCGCTTCCATTGAGCTCTCTTGGAAGGCCATCAGCGCTTCCATCATCTCTTCTTCGTTCAACGCCAGCTCGTTGCCATCGAAGACATCGCGCATACCGTCGGTGAACGCATCAATATCCAGGTCTTCAATATCGGCTTGCATGCTTTCGCCTAGGGTCACGCCCAGGCTGTAAGCCAGGCGCTGCTCGTCGGTTTCCGGGGCAGCGGCGGCAAACGGTGCGACCAGCAGAAGGCCAGTCAGCGCGGTAGAAGAGAGAAGTGCTTTCATGAAAAAAACCTTATCCAGCGGCGCAGCGCGCCAAGTGTTTTTGGGTGCCTCAAAGACTAACACCCGCCGCTTCAGGCTGCATTACCTGAAACGGCGGGTGTTCATCAGACCGCGACGACGCGCAGAGGTTTATCCCTTGTGACAAAGAGCGCTAGACCACTAGCGTTGGGCAATGAGCTGCCCCGGCAACCCGCTGAGAGACACTGCCTAGCAGCAGATTTTTCTCACCGTTTGTACCCTGAGCGCCAATCACTATCAGGTCGCACTCCCGCTTGCGGGCAAAGCGTACAATCGTGCGCGAGGGGCGGCCACCTTTTACAAAGGCACGTACCCGCACGCTATCGGCTCCTAACTCAATGGCATGGGACTTTGCATGTACAGCAATTTCCGTGGCGTACTCTTTGAGCGCATCGTCCGGGATATCAAGCTTATTGGGGCGCACCATAGAGAGTGACGCCTCCAGCAGGCTGTGATGCTTGAACACACACAGCAAATACAGCTCTGCGCCCGTTAGCATATGCAGGCCGACCGCTTTCTCCAGCGCCTTGATGGCCCCCTTAGAGCCATCGACTGGAACCAAAATGCGATTAAACATCCGCGTTCTCCTTGTGACTGCTTAACGGAAGGCAACATCACGCAGGAACAGCGCAATTTGCGGAAACATAATCAGCAGCGCCGCCGCCAAAATCAGCATAAAGATAAACGGTGGCGTGCCTTTAATCACTTCCCAATAGGGGCGCTTAAAGATCGCAATGGCGGTAAATATATCGCACCCAAACGGTGGCGTGGCCGAGCCTATCGCCACCTGCAGGGTAATCAAAATACCCACCAGTACGGGGTCTAGCCCGGTGGCCGCAATGGCTGGTGCGAAAATAGGCGTTAACACCAGAATCACCACGATGGGGTCAACGAACATACAGGCCACAAAGAACGAAATGCAGATCGCGATCAGCACGCCAGTCGGCCCGGCTTCATTGACACCCACCGCTTCCAAAATGGCCTGAGGAATCTGCGCGAACGAGATAATCCACGAGAAGCCATTACCTACGGCTACCAGGATAAATACCACGGCGGTAATCAGGCCAGTCGACTTAGCAATCGCGTAGATGTCATTCATCTTCAGCGAGCGAAACACCACAAACTCCAGCAGCACCGCGTAAAGCACACAGGCCGCAGCGGCTTCGGTTGGGCTGAACACGCCGCCGTAAATACCACCGACGATAATGACGGGAAAACCAAGCGGCCAAAGCGCTTTCTGCACTGCCACCGCACGCTCTCTCCAGCTAGCACGCGGCTCGGTGGGGACGTCTTTAACAATGGCGTAAATCACGCAGTAAATAGAGAACATCAGCAGGATGAGTAAGCCTGGCCCGATACCGGCGATAAATAGCTCGGCAATGGAGGTGCCCGAGATCACCCCGTAAATAATCATGCCGATGCTGGGCGGGATCAAAAAGGCGATATCACTGGCATTGATAATCAGCGCCAGCGTGAAGGGGTCAGAGTAGCCGGCCTTTAGCATCTTGGGGCGTAGCGGCGAACCCACGGCTACTACGGTGGCCTGGGTCGAACCCGATACCGCCCCAAACAGCGTACAAGAGGCCGCCGTACTTACCGCTAGGCCGCCTTTAACATGGCCAATAAACGACATCACCATATCGATTAGGCGGTTCGCAGACTGCCCACGGGTCATAATATCGGCCGCCAGAATAAACATCGGCACGGCGATCAGCGAAGCGGGGCGAATGCCCGCCATCATCTGCTGAATCAGCGTATCCATCTGGCCAAAGCCGTTAAACATCATATAAAAGCCAATCACCGCGGCGGTGATCAGCGGGATCATCATAGGAAAGCCCAGCAGCAGCAGGGCAATCATGGTGACTACCATTATCGTCGTCATAGCGTTCCCCTAGGGTGCAGTCCCTGCTTTACACTTCTGTTTCGGTGTCTTTATAGCCGTCTACCACCCCAGTCGAGAGGTACACGTCTCGGGTGGTGAGGTTTTTAATCGCGGTCAGCAAATATTGAATGCCGGTAATCAAAAAGCCCATGGGCACCCAGATATAGATCATCCATACCGGTAAACCGAGCGATGGCAGCACCCGTCCTTTGCTGTAAAGGTCAAGGATGTACACCACCGAATAATAAAGCAGGAAAAACATTACCAACGAGGTAAAGAACGCAATGCCGATCATAAGCACTTTACGCCCACCCACCGGCAGCGCGTCGTAAATAGCCGACATTCGAATATGGCGCCCGTGACGAGCCGCATAGCCAATCCCGGCGAAGGTAATCATGATGATTAAAATACGGTTCAGCTCACCTGAGAACATGATGCTATTGCCGAACACAAAGCGAGCAATCACGTTGGTGACCGTATTCAGCGCCATTAGCAAAACCCCCATCGCCAGTATGACTGACTCGATTTTGCTAATTGCAGTGTCGATCACTCCCAAAATACCGGGCAAACCGGATCGGTAGTTCTTTTCGGACTCTTCTTCAGACATGGCCGTTCTCCTTTAAAACACAGCGTGGTCGCAGGCGTTGCAAGCGTCGAGACTTTCCCGTCACTGACCACCGAACGATACATGTTCGGCTTAGCTACATTTTGTAGCGTAACGGTTAATAACTCTTTTCGCTTCAACGCTGGATGTACGTAGATTTTTCTGTGTTACGCCGCAGAGGGTTGGCATTTTTTTGCCGCAGGCTCTACCACCCCGAGGAACTCACTTGCCAATACACCCGTTTTGGAAACAAAAAAGGGGCAGCGCTGGCTGCCCCTCTTAGTGATGTCTTCTGTTTAACGCAAAGGCGCTAACTCATTAAGACTCACTATTGACGGCTTCAAGATCCGCTTTGAACTGCTGCAGAAGCTCTTCGCCACGCTCACCGGTCATTTCCAGGAACGCTTCCTCAACCTGCGGCGCACGCTCGCGGAACACTTGGATTTGCTCTTCGCTAAGGCGCGTCACGGTCACTTCATCAGACGCTTCTTGAATTTTGGCAAGTGCTTCATCCGCCAGACCTTTGATGTGCTCAATAGTGTGGTCGTAAGCCGCGTTAGAGGCTTCCTGCACCAGCTCTTTATCTTCATCAGACAGGCCTTCGTAGAAGTCCTGGTTAGCCATCATGGCGGTAGTAAACCAGCCGTGGCCTGTGAAGGTTAGGTGCGGAGACACTTCGTACAGACCGCCAGACTCAATCCAGAAGATCGGGTTTTCCTGACCATCGATAATGCCTGTCTGCAGGCCACCATATACCTCGCCCCACGGCAGCGGTGTCGGCGTCGCGCCAAAGGCGTCATACGTTTCCGACAGCAGCGGGTTGGTCATGGTGCGAATTTTCTTATTGCTCATATCTTCCGGCGAGCTGATCGGCTCGTCGGTAGTGACCACCATTTCGCCTTCTGGATACATCTTCAGAAGCTCAAGGCCCTGTTCCGCATACAGCTCGGGGAACATTTCATTGATGGCTTTACTCTCGTCGAAGAACGTCAGCACGGTCTCTTCGTCGGTCGGGAGCAGGTAGGGAATAAAGAAGATTTGAGCTTCTGGAATCAGCGCGCCAGTGAAACCAGGCGATTGGTTAACAAACTGGAGGATGCCGTTCTGGGTCTGCTCCATGATGTCGTCAGACTCACCCAGCTCACCAAAGCGATATACCTGAATCGTGTGGTCGGAATTCTCTTCGATGTACTCTTTAAATGCGTAGGCAAATACATCCTGTACGTCGCCTTCGTACTCTTCGTGGGCGTAACGCCAGTTATCGGCCTGCGCGGTAGCGCTAAGGCCCAACAGCAGAGCACCAACGCTCGCTGTGGTGAGTAACTTGGTAGTAACGGAACGAGTCGAAACTAATTTGCTTGCCTTCATGCAGAGTTCCCCTAGCAGTGGTAAGCGCGCCGTGCGAGAGCGCCAGAATCTAATTTTTGTCTATCCCTAGCCGCATCGCGTTTATGCTCAGCCGCTAACACACAGAAACGGTTTCTAACGGTGCGTTCATTGCTGTGGGTTAGCGGGCAAAATAAGCGCTGCCAACGCGGGTTAATCAAAAACAGCTTAAATTCAGGCTAGCGTGGTGACTCACAGTGGTCAAGCTGGCTTGTCAGGGCCATTAGTGCGGTTTGTGTGTTTTCGCGTACGCGTGACGCTTGCGGCGAGCGGTTGTCAAGCGGTGCCGAAAACAGCGTATCTTGCAGCCACTGTGCAACATTGTGCTGGCTTATGTCGCTTTTTGTTAACCGCACCTCCTCCAACGAAGAGCGCAGTGCCCACTGCTGCCAACGTTGAAGGTTTTCACGCTCAGCCTGCAGTTCCGCTTTTTGTAAGGTGGCTCGCAGCGCCTTAATGTCATCGTTGTAAGCCGCTTCAGGTTTGAGTGCGCGGCGCAATTCGCGCAGTGTCGCGGTCACCTGCTGCTGCCAGCCGTAGCGCTCTTCCCGTATGGCCTTCAGCGGGCCAGGTTCGGCGGCTAAGCCGTGTTGATAAAGCCAGCAGTGAAACAGCAGCTCACACACATCCACGCCTGCCTCATCTTGCAAAATAAGACAGGCCTGCTCGACGCCAGGCTGTGCATAAAGCGCTAAGGCAAAATCCCACAGCGGTCTCTGCTGCAAGCGCTGCAATCGGTTAGAATCGCGCATTGGTTTACCCACTTTTTTCGGGAGAAAACATGATCGCACTGCGCCAAGTCGCCCTGCAACGGGGCACGCAAACGCTCCTAGAGAGCGCCGATCTTACGCTACATAACGGCGTAAAGGCCGGCATTATTGGGGCCAACGGTGCCGGTAAGTCGAGCCTGTTTAAACTCCTGCTGGGCGAGCTAGGCCCCGACCAGGGTGATGTCGAGATGAGCGGCGGCCAGCGTATTGCCCACATGGCCCAGGAAGTGGAGGCGTTGGATCGCCCCATTGTGGAGTATGTATTAGACGGCGATTACGCCTTGCGCCAAGCCGAAGCCGACCTGCTCGCCGCCCGCGAGGCCGATAACGCGCATCGAGAAGCCGAACTCCACGGACTAATCGAAACCCTGGATGGCTACACTGCAGAATCACGGGCATCGCAGCTGCTGGTAGGGCTGGGCTTCGTGCAGGCAGATCTTAAGCGACCGCTATCAGACTTTTCCGGTGGCTGGCGAATGCGGGTCAATCTTGCACGAACGCTGTTTATGCCTTCCGACCTGCTGCTGTTGGATGAGCCGACTAACCACCTGGACTTAGACGCCCTGCTGTGGCTGGAACAGTGGCTCACCCGCTACCCGGGCACGCTGCTGCTGATTTCTCACGACCGCGACTTTTTGGATGCTGTATGCGACCACATCGTGCATATGCATCACCAAACGCTGGAGCTATACCGGGGCAACTACTCACGCTTTGAGCGCACACGGGCTGAAAAGCTTGCGCTGCAGCAAGCCGAAGCGGCCAAGCAGCAGGCACGGCGTGAAGAGATTGAACGCTTTATTGCCCGCTTTCGCGCCCAGGCAACAAAAGCCAAGCAGGCGCAAAGCCGGGTAAAAATGCTCGAGCGCATGGGCGATATCGCCGTCGCCCATACCGATTCCCCTTTCCACTTCACTTTGCCTGCTGCTGATAAAACGTCGCACCCCCTGCTGGTACTGGACCAAGCCACCCTGGGCTATCGCAGCGAAGCGGGCGATGTGGCTCAGTTAGAGAAGGTCAACATTACGCTGCTGCCCGGTAGCCGTATCGGCCTATTAGGTCCGAACGGTGCGGGTAAATCGACCCTGATCAAGTCACTCACGGGCGAACTCGCGCTGCTAGAAGGCAAGCGCGTACCCGGCGAACATCTCGCCATTGGCTATTTTGCTCAGCACCAGCTGGAAAGCCTGGACGTGACCACCACGCCCTTTGTGCACGTGCAGCGCCTCTCTCCCACCGCCAGTGACCAAGATATCCGCAATTTCCTCGGCGGCTTTGGTTTCAAAGGCGACGACGCCTTTGGCGAGGTGGGCACTTATTCAGGCGGTGAAAAAGCGCGCCTGGCACTGGCACTTGTGGCTTGGCAAAAGCCCAACCTGCTGCTGCTCGATGAGCCCACCAACCACTTGGACCTAGAAATGCGCGAAGCGCTGACCGAGGCGCTGGCAAGCTTTGAGGGCACGGTCATCCTGGTCTCCCACGACCGGCACCTATTGCGCGCCACGGTGGATGAGTTTTGGCGTGTAGCCGACAACCGGGTTGAGCCTTTCGACGGCGACTTGGAGGACTACCGAGCCTGGTTAAAAGCGCGCCTGGAAGAGAACCGCCGCGACGCCCGCAGTGAAAAGAGCGAGCGCCAGAGCCAGCAACCTAGCGGCGACCGTAAAGCCGCCCGTAAAGCGGCGGCAGAGCTGCGCGAGAAGCTGCGCCCGCTGAAAAAAGAGCGCGACCAGGCTGAAAAAGCCATGGAAAAAGCCCAGCACTCCCTTGAAGAAGTCGAAGCGGTGCTCGCGGACCCGGAGCTTTATACCGACAGCGCCCGCAAGGCAGAACTTACCCAGGCGCTTGCTAAGCAGGCAGAAAGTAAGGCGCGTCTGGATAGCAGCGAGCAAGCTTGGCTCGCCGCCGAAGAGGCTTTAGAAACGATGGAAGCGGAACTCTTGGCCAGTGAGAACGCTTAAGGCCATTAGCCCTCTAGCAAAAAGGTCACCGGCCCGTCGTTGACCAAGGCGACCTGCATATCCGCACCAAACTGCCCGGTGGCGATAGGCGACCAAACGGCACGGGCCTGGGTCACCAAATACTGAAACAGCCGCTCGCCTTCATCGGGCGGGGCGGCACTTGAGAAGCCAGGGCGCAGCCCCTTGCGGGTATCGGCGGCCAGGGTGAACTGAGACACTAGCAGCAGCCCGCCTTCGGCCTGCTGTAGGTTATGGTTCATCTTGCCCGCCTCGTCGCTAAACACGCGGTAGTGCAGCAGCTTATGCAGTAGCCTATCGGCATTCGCCTCGCTGTCGCCTCTCTCCACCCCTACCAGTGCCAGCAGCCCATGCTCAATGGCACCCACCGTACTACCTTCTACCGTGACGCTGGCCTGTGTTACCCGTTGAATCAGTGCTTTCACGCTTGCCCCTTCATTAGACGCTGTTTGAAAAACAGAGTGTAAACGCAGGAAAATACTGGCCCAAACGAATACGTCATCCGCTCTTTTTTACAGGCTAGTTTTGCCCAAGCAAGGCATCGCGAAAGTCTTCGCCTAGTGGGCGCTCGCCTAGCCAGATCCCAAACATCGCGCTGGCAAATTCGGCGCTGCTGTCTTCGTAGAGCGTTTCACCGTTCAAGGCGAGGCGCAGCTGGTCGCCGTCCCAACTCAGCAAGTAGCGGTCACCGGGCACCACATCCCGATACTGCTGGTTTAGCTGCGCCATGCTCTCTTTCACCTGATTGAACTCAAAAAGCGTCAGCGAATCGTTGAGGGTTTTCTCTGTGGCCTCAGCGAAATCTTCGGCGGCAATCTCGTGAAAGTAGGCAAGCTCTAAACGGCGGGGGACATCGCTTAACGGCTGGGGCTCACGCTCCCCTTCCAACTGATAATACGCCCCCGCATAGGCGGTCCAGATCATATAGCGGAACACCCCACTTCCCAACAGCGTATAGCGCTGGCCGTTCTCTTCCACCACGCGATCAAAGCGCTCGCCCCGCTCGGTCACGCTATCAGCAGCGGCGCTGGTCGAGATGAACGCAGCGCCTAACAGCAGCGCCGCCAAAACAACCGTTCTCTTCTTTGCTCGTTGCACAGTGGCTCTCCCCTGTTGGCTTGAGTAAATCATGCTTCGTTATACATACCCACCCTAGCCATAAAGGTTCCGTACAACCAGCATCCTATCGGTTCAGGGCCTTTACCAAGGTCGACAGATCATTAGGTCGCAGTGGGGCTCGCTGAGCAGCATTTCGGTTAACGGGTTAGGCTGATGCGGTCGACTGCGGCTGCCCAGCATGACCAGATCCGGCGAGTGCCGTTTCACATAGTCATGCAGCACATCGCAGGGCTGGCCCGGCTCTAGCGCAAGCTCAATGTCCGGCACGCCGTCCAGCTCTCGCAGCAGGCTTTCGACTTCGTTATCCAGCGCTTCTCGTAGGCGCGCGACTTCGTGGTCACGCCACTGGGCATAGAACGCTTGGTTCCCCAGCTCCCGTTCACCGGGCAGGCTCCAGGCGTGTAGAAGCGTTAGCTTGGCCTCAGGAAAGCGAATCAGCGCCTCTTTTAAGGTTTGCCGTGCCGTCAGCGAGAAATCGATAGGCACCACAATATGCTGCCAGGCCTGAGTAGGCAGGTAAGACGCCACTACCACCGGGCACGGCGCGCTGCGCAAAATACGCATCATCGTGGTGCCGTACAGCAGGTCTTTTTGGCCGCGTTTGCGGTGCATTCCCAGCACGATGAGCGACGCATGACGCTCGTGGGCTTCCCGGACGATTTCTACATGAGGCTCCCCCACGACCGTTTGAATCATCAGCGATGGTAGTTCCAGTGCGTAGTCTTCCCGCAGGTCGGTGAGCGTCGCGCTGATATCGTCGTTAACGGCGCGCTCCAAGTCATGAAGCATGCGATGAGGAAGGTAGGGGTCGAGGACGTGCAGCACATCCAGCTGCGCGCCCTGCTGGTGAGCTAAGCGCAGCGCGCGGGCAAACGCCGCGCGGTTTTCCTGGGAGAGATCGGTGGCAAACAGCAGCGTGCGGGACATGGGCAGCTCCTTGGCCGAACAGCTCAGCCTAGTAGGCAAACAAACGGGCACCCTTCAGCATGGTGCCCGTTGGCCTATCCCGCAAGGAGACTCTGCGTCCGCAACGCAACGGCCATGAAGTTACCACCAGGCATGGAAGTGGTGTACCGGGCCTCGCCCTTTGCCAACGCTTAAGCGGTGGCTAGCCGCCAGAGCACTATGAAGCCACCGCTTAGCCTCCGTAATCGCCTGCTCGGGGGCTTCTACACTGGCATCTGCCGGCAACTTGGCCAAGCAAGCCGTAATAGCGGATGACAGCGCGCAACCTGTGCCGTGAAGGTTTTCAGTGGCAATGCGTGAGGCGGGCAACCATTGGTGCCCGTTGGGCGTTGCCAGCAAATCCGGGCAGGTGTCTCCGCGTAAGTGGCCGCCTTTCAGCACCACATAGGGCGTGCCTAGCGCGACCAGCTGAGGCAGTAGCGCCTCCATCTCATCCAAGCTGGCAGGCGATGGGGTGCCCAACAGCACGGCGGCTTCGGGCAAATTAGGCGTAATCACATCGGCCAGCGGTACTAAAATATCCCGCACGGCATGAATCCCCGCGTCGTCTACCAAAATATCGCCGCTCTTCGCCACCATCACCGGGTCGAGCACGATCCAGCGGGGGCGATGCTGGCGCAGCACATCGGCAATCACTTCGGCGACGTCACGGCTGGCCACCATGCCGATTTTGACGCCATCAATGGCGACATCGCTTAATAGGTGTTCGAGCTGGTGACGAATCGCCTTAGGCGATACGGGATACACCGCCGCCACGCCGCAGGTATTCTGAGCGGTTAAGGCGGTAATCACACTGGTACCGTAGGTGCCAAGGGCTGAAAACGTCTTAAGATCGGCCTGAATACCCGCGCCACCGGAGGGGTCAGAGCCTGCAATGGTGAGCACATTTCGTAGGCGCGGTTCGGTAGACCTAAAAGGTGTAGGCGTAGATATAGCGGACGTAGACATGGGGCTCCTTACACGGCAGAACAGTATCTGTAATAGGATACCCAGTCGGCAGCGCTTACGCTGCTTTAATCTCAGCCGCCTGCCCTGTACACAACGCGACCTATACACAGCACACTCCATAAAAATAGCCGCCCGAAGGCGGCCATTGGCGCGTTGGATACACCGATTACTGCGTGGTGTCGCCTTCCGGGTTACGAGCGTTGTAGTACGCCTGTTCGGAAATCGCGTGGTAATCCACTACTTTATCCTGGAACTCACGGTAGGAGTCGTAGATGCGGGTTGCCAGCTCGCTGGAAGCCGCAAGTTCACCCACAACGTCTTCCGAGTGCTCACGAGCTTGGGCCAGTACGTCATCCGGAATGCGGCGCAGCTCTACATCATGTTCATTGACCAGCGTTTCCAGCGCGTCGTTGTTACGGGCGGTGTACTCATCTAGTACGTTTTGGTTGATGTCGCTGATGGCGGTGCGAAGAATCGCCTGAAGATCCGCTGGCAGCTCTGCCAAGGCCTCTTCGTTGACGATGGCTTCGAACACTACCGTCGGCTCATGCCAGCCGGGGTAGTAGTAGTAATCCGCCGCCTGATGCAGGCCGAAGGCTAAATCGTTGTAAGGGCCGATCCACTCGGTGGCATCAATAGCACCGGATTGCAGCGAGGTGAAGATTTCGCCGCCCGGCATGTTCACAATCGCCACACCCATACGGCTCATCACTTCGCCGCCAAGCCCCGGCATGCGCATTTTCAGGCCTTCGAGGTCAGCAACCGAGTTAATCTCTTTGTTGTACCAACCGCCCATCTGTACACCGGAGGAACCGGCTGCGAGCACATCAACACCGAACTCATCGTACAGCTCGTTCCACAGCTCCATGCCGCCGCCGTAGCTTAACCAGGCGTTCATTTCCTGGGCATTCATGCCAAACGGTACGGCTGCAAAGAACTGTGCCGCCGGCGCTTTGCCTTTCCAGTAGTAGGAAGCGGAGTGGCCAAGCTCAGCGGTGCCGTCTGACACGGCATCAAAGACTTCAAACCCAGGTACCAGCTGGCCCGCGCCAAACACTTCAATGGTGAGACGGCCATCGGACATCTCCTCCACCAGCTGGGAAAGCCGCTCGGGGCCTTGACCAACACCGGGGAAGTTTTTCGGCCAGGAGGTGACCATTTTCCAACGGAAATTCTCTTGCGCTTGGGCTTGATTATCGAAGCTTGAGACCACCAGCAGGCTGGCAGAAAGAGCGGTCGTCATGGCAATGGCGACAGGCAGTGCTTTGGCTTTCATGCGTTAACCCTCTTGCTTATTTTATTGCTGTTATGGGTAGGGAATACCCCGCCTGACGGGTGCCGCCAGGCGGGTTGTTACAAGCCATTTTGTGTCTGCAGCTTGGCTGCTTTTGGTTAAGGTTGCCACTCCCTTGCGTTGATAGCAGGGTTATTTTTCAACTTAGAAAGTATTAGAACTGCTCCGGTAGCCAGGTGGCTAACTGCGGGAAGAACGTCAGCAGAAGCAGCATGCCTAACTGCATCAAGATAAACGGCACGACGCCACGATAAATCGCCGACGTGGGCACCGACGGGGGCGCCACACCGCGCAGATAAAACAGCGCAAAACCAAAGGGCGGTGTCAGGAAGGAGGTCTGCAGGTTAATCGCGATCATGATGCCCAACCAGATGGGGTCGAGCCCCATGGCCAGCAGAATCGGCCCCACAATGGGTACCACCACAAAGGTGATCTCGATAAAGTCGAGAATAAAGCCCAGCAGGAAGATCACCAGCATGACAATGATCGTCGCGCCCACCACGCCGCCCGGCATGCCTTCAAAGAGGTCAGTGACCATGTGTTCACCGCCGTAAGCGCGGAACACTAGCGAGAACAGTGCAGCCCCGATCAAAATCAGGAACACCATGGTGGTTACATGGGTGGTAGAACGCAGCACATCTTTTAGGGTGGCTAAATCCAACTGGCGATAAGCCAATGCCAGTACCAGCGCACCAAAGGCACCCACGGCCGAGGCTTCGGTGGGTGTCGCAAAGCCACTCAGGATAGAACCCAGCACCGCCACAATCAGCACCACCGGCGGCACCAAGCCTTTGAGCAGCAGAATGCCTAACCCAGAGGTATGACCCAGCTCTGCCATCAGCTCTTCGCGGTCAGCCGCAGGGGCCATTTGAGGGCGGAAAAACGCCACCAAACCAACGTAGATCATATACATGACGACGAGGATCAAACCCGGCACCAGCGCGCCCATAAACAGGTCGCCAACCGAGACCGTTTTAGGGCTGAAGATGCCCATGTCTAACTGTGCTTGCTGATACGCCGAGGAGAGCACGTCGCCCAGCAGCACCAGGGCAATAGAGGGCGGAATAATCTGGCCCAGCGTGCCGGTTGCGCAGATAGTGCCCGTGGCAAGCGAGGTGCTGTAGCCACGCTTGAGCATGGTAGGCAGCGACATCAGGCCCATGGTCACCACCGTGGCACCCACAATACCCGTGGATGCCGCCATCAGCATGCCCACCAGCGTGACCGAAATACCTAGGCCACCCCGCATAGCGCCAAACAGCAGCGCCATGGCATCCAGCAGCGTTTCGGCGACTTTAGATTTCTCAAGCAGCACGCCCATTAATACAAATAGCGGCACGGCCAAGAGCGTTTGGTTGGTCATAATGCCGTAGAGTCGATTGGGCAGCGCAGCCAGATAGCCGCTGTCGAAATTGGCATCAATGCCAATGGCTTCTAAACCCAACCCCATACCTGCAAACAGCAGAGCCGTGCCCGCCAGCGACAGCGCCACGGGGAAGCCCAGCATCAGCACCATGCAGATGGCGGCAAACAGAATAAGCGGCATAAATTCGAGCATCAAACACGCTCCTCAAGGTGATTGTCATCGGCGGCTGGCGGCGTTATCCGCCCGGTGAAGATATAGCCATTGCGCACTAACTCAATCAGCCCTTGCATAATCATCAACACAGCAAAGGCAGGAATGAGCGTTTTGAGTGCATAAACAGCGGGGATGCCA
Organism: Halomonas sp. SIMBA_159; assembly: GCF_046536035.1. Lineage (NCBI taxonomy): Bacteria > Pseudomonadati > Pseudomonadota > Gammaproteobacteria > Oceanospirillales > Halomonadaceae > Halomonas > Halomonas sp. SIMBA_159. The sequence continues at coordinate 66,039 of NZ_JAWJBT010000001.1, read as the reverse complement.
CCGTAATCTGAGGAGGTTTCCAAGATGCGCCAAGAGTTGGCCACGTAGCCAAAACTGGAGGCAATGATAAAGACCATCACCGGTATCAGGAGCAAAACAATGCCTGCCATATTCACCAACGCCTGGCGGCGTGGCGTCATGCCGCGATAGAAGATATCAACGCGCACGTGCCCGTCATGGCGAAAGGTGTAGGCAGCGGCAAGCATAAAGACGCTGGCGTGCATATACATCACCAGCTCTTGCATGAAGATGCTATTCACACTGAAGGCGTAGCGAAGCAGTACAATCGCGAACTGAATCAACATCATAATGATGATCAGCCACGCAAGGGTGCGACCAAACCACTCTGAAGCGCGGTCCAGCGCACCGATAAACGCAGGTAGTTGTGTTGTGTCCGACATGGAAGTGTCTCGCGTAAAACGGGCTAAGGGGGGTCAGCGCCCCAGACAATAGCGCATATACGCAGACAATGCAGCGCCCGACAAGCGCTCAGCGGGCTTATTGTTAAACGCTTGGACGAATCGCGGCGAGACACGACGCCGGTAATGGCAAGTCCACCGCAATCGGCAGGTGGTCGGAGAATAGATGATCCAGCACGCGCACCTCTGCCGCTTCAAGGGTTTGCGAGAGCAGTATATGGTCTAACGCGCGGCGCGGCTGCCAGGAGGGGTAGCTCAGTAACGGCTTGACGGGGTGTAACGGTAGCGACGTACTAAAACGTTTGTGGGCGTGAAGCTGCTCAGGCGTGCAGTTCAAATCTCCCATGACCACCACATGGCGCAGCGGCTCAATAATATCGCTTAAATAATTGAGCTGGCGCACGCGGCCACGATGGCTAAGCGCTAAGTGGGCGACAAAAATATGCAGAGCGTCAGGGCCTTCACCATAACGCACATGAATCGCACCTCGCCCTGGCAACATACCCGGCAGGCGGTGCTCTTCAATATGGCTAGGCACCAAGCGTGAGAGAAGCCCATTACTATGTTGAGCAAACTGGCCTAAATTGCGGTTCAACTGCTGAAAATAGTGGGGGAACCCGGCCTGAGTCGCTAGATACTCTACCTGATTGACGCGGCTTGAGCGGAAGCTTCCGCCGTCCACTTCTTGCAGCCCCACCACATCAAACTGCTCTAGCACGTTACCCATCAGGGCTAAACGCTTGAGCCGCTGCGGGTTAGGCAGCACATGCTGCCAGCTACGCGTGAGGTAGTGGTGGTAGGCCGACGTTTGAATGCCCACCTGCAGATTAAAGGTCAGCAGCCGGATATGGCCGCGTTCAATCAACGCAGAGGTTGTTTGGGCTGCGGGCGAACGCGATTGTCCGCCCGTGTGGCCGTGCTCAAGCACCGTTATTGTGCGCGCTCGTTACGAACTTTTTCGATTAGCGCATCAGCAATTTCTGGCATGTTTTCTAAGCTGCCTGCCGACTGCGGCGATACCACATAACGCCCATCTACGATTAACGCAGGGACGCCCATTAGGCGCATTTCACGCATGCGACTGTTGGCCTTGTTGACCTCACTACGCACGCTGAACGCGGTGAGCGACTGCTTAGCTTCTTCTTCGCTCACACCATAGCCAGAGAAAAATTCAGCGATGTCGTCAGCGTCAGTCAGTGAACGGTCATCCTGATGGATGGCATCAAAGAAGTCCTGGTGAAGCTCTTCTTCAATTCCCAGGGATTGCGCTGCATAGAAGGCAGTGGCGTGGGTATTCCAATCGCCGCCCATGGTAGCCGGCATTTTGACAATGCTGACGTCTTCATCCAGGGTTTCGTACCACTCATTTACCGACGTTTGTAGACGGTAGCAGTGCGGGCAGCCAAACCAGAACGCTTCGGTCACTTCAATCTGATCGTCATCTACCTGGGTCGCTACGGGCGACTCAAGCAGTGTGTAGTGCTGGCCTTCCACCAGCTCCTGGGCACTAACTGCAGCAGACAGGCCAAGACCGGCCAACGCGACCATCAACGTTTTCAACATAGCGAGAATTCTCCAGAATAAGCAGGCCAAAAAGTGACCCTGTGACCATAAAAGTGCGAAACGGGTTCCCCATTCTGCTCATGTTTCGCAGAATGAGGACACCTAAGGCAGGAGAATTAGTTCAAGCCCAGCACGTAGTTGGCCACGGCTTCCATGTCTTGGTCGCTCATTTTGGAAGCGATATCGCCCATGATGTTGTTCGGGCTATTGGCGCGCTCACCGGACGCGAAGTCTTGCAGCGTAGAAACGGTGTACTCCACATGCTGACCAGACAGCCCCGGATACACCGCGCTGCCAATGCCAACACCCGTGGGTGTATGGCAGGCGCTACAAGCCGGAATGCCTTTAGACATATCGCCCGCGCGGTAGAGTTCTTCACCGCGTGCCAGCAGCTCAGCGTCTTCATCGCTGGTTTGGCCAAGGTTGGCATCTTGACCTGCAAAATGCGCGGCAACGTCCCAGGCATCTTGGTCTGAATAGTCATCGACCAAACCGGCCATTTGCGCGACCACGCGGTTGCCGTCACGGATATCCATGATCTGCTTGGCGAGGTAGGACATCTGCTGCCCTGCCAGGTTGGGGAAGGTGCCCGCTGCGCTAATGCCCTGCTGGCCATGACAGGCGGCACAGGTTTGCGCGAGTTCACGACCTGCCGCTGCATCCGCGTCGGCTTGAAGGTCCGTTTGGGCGTGGGCGGTGCCAACGGCACCCATGGTAATTGCCAGGCTTGCCAGTAACTTTCTCATTGCTAATCCACTATGCCGTTTGATTATTGACTGGTACGCACCCTGGGCGCTGCCCAGGTTCAGCACATTACCAGGGTCAGCTCCGCCAAAACGAACAACATGTCGTGTTGGTCGCTGCTGGCTAGAACGCGATGGTACACTAGCGCCCCAGGTCGCAGTTATAAACCGCTTGCATTATAACGAATCACCCTAGCGGCGGGAATGCAAGTCCAGGTCTGCTTTTGGGGTAATTCGTCACGGTACTGCTTGCTTTCACGTTCAGGTGAGCCTGCGGGCCGTCTTATAGGTTTGTTTTTCAGGATTAAATCCATGTCTACCCCCCATCATAGCCCAGTTCCTCGGCTGAACTACCCCACAGCGCGTTTTATGATCAGCGCGCCGACGCTTGCGCTGTGCCCTGATGATACCGGCGCAGAAGTGGCGTTTGCTGGGCGCTCGAATGCTGGTAAATCTAGCGCCATTAACGCGCTAACCCAGCAAAATGCACTGGCCCGTACCTCACGCACGCCAGGGCGTACTCAGCTGATTAACTTTTTCACCCTCATGAACGATGAGTCGCGCCGTCTCGTGGACCTGCCCGGTTACGGCTATGCCAAAGTGCCGGAAGCGGTCAAAATTGAGTGGCAAAAGCACCTTTCCGACTACCTGCGCGGCCGCTTTAGCCTGCGCGGTCTTGTACTGCTAATGGACGTACGCCACCCGCTGACCGAATTCGACCAAATGATGCTCGATTACGCCGACCAGCGCGGGATGCCGGTGCATATCCTGCTTACAAAAGCCGATAAGCTGAAAAGAGGTCCAGCCAGTGCCGCGCTGCAACAGGTGCGCTCTCGCCTAAAAGAGTGGGAAGACCTGGTGTCGGTTCAGCTCTTTTCGTCACTGAAGCGCGACGGCGTGGACACGCTTTCCCAAAAGCTTGACCAATGGCTGCATACGCCCGAAGAAGCGAATCAGTAAGGCGTTCGTCTAGGCGCGCTTTTCGAGCCACTCAATCAGAGTAGGCAGCTCCTTCACATGAGCAATGCGGTGAACCCGCGCAGGCAGCGTTTGGTCGCCACGCTCGGCTACCCAGGCGGCGTGCATGCCCAACTGCTGGGCGGGAAGCACATCTTCCAGCCAGGAGTCGCCCACATGCATGGCGCGCTGCGGCACGGTGTTCAAGCGCTCTAGCGCGGTGAGAAACGGCTTGGGGTCAGGCTTGGGTGCCAGCAGTTCCCCAGCAGCAATCGCGACGGGAAAGTGAGCCGCTAGCGGCTGGCGCTTAAGGTGAATATTGCCGTTGGTAATCGCGGCTAGCCGATACCGCTCGGCAAGCGCTGCAAGCAACCCTGCCGCTTCAGGATGCGGCGTCACCTGCACTCGCAGGCGATGAAACTCGTTCATCGCCGCTGCCGCCCATAGCAGCGCAGCACTGCGCGGTAAACCGCAGGCTTCTAACTGGGCCTCCAGCGCACGCAGCCGCAGCCAGGTAAAGTCGCCTCGCCGCTCAGGCACTTGGCTTGCCCACTGCTGGCGACGCTGAAGATAATCTGCCACGCCCGTCTCATAGCTTAACGCCAGCGGCGCTTCTTGACGGGTTGCCCGCCAGGCGGCCAGCGCCTCAAGCAGCCAACGGTAGTGGCCCTCTTCGGTTTTCAGCATCACCCCCTGGTTGTCCCATAAGGTGTCGTCTAAATCAAAGGTAATGGCGTCTAGGGTAACCATAACTAACTCTCGCTGGGGCGACGTTTAGCGCGGGGATGGGCGGCATCGTAGCTTTCCGCCAGGTGCTGCCAGTCCAGCCGCGTATACACCTGGGTAGTCGATAAATTCGCGTGACCAAGCAGTTCCTGCACCGCGCGCAGGTCTTGGCTAGACTCCAGTAAATGGCTGGCAAAAGAGTGGCGCAGCCGATGCGGATGCAGGTGTTCAGGCAAACCGCGTACCACCGAAAGCTGGGCCAAGCGCTTTTGAATACCGCGATGTCCCAAACGCTTACCGCGCTGCCCCACAAACAGCGCCGCTTCGCCGCTTGGTGCCAGTACATCACGGCAAGCAAGCCACGCGGCCAGCGCCTGCTGAGCGCGGCCCCCCACAGGCACTTGGCGTGGCTTACTGCCTTTACCCATCACCCGCACATGATTGGCCGTTAAGTGACTCATATCCAGCGCCGCCAGCTCGGCTAGGCGCAGGCCGCTGGAATAGAAAAGCTCCAACATGGCTTGGTCACGCAGCGCCAGCGGCGAGCCATCGTGGGGGGTGTCTAAAAAGTGCGCTAGCAAATCAACGTCCAGCGGCCTGGGTAGATGGCTGGGCTGCTTGGGCGTCCGCAGCAAGCTGACCGGGTTGTCTGTTAGCCAGTGATGCTGCACTAAGTGGTCAGCAAAGCGTGATAACGCCGCGCGGCGGCGCGCCAAACTGCGTGGTGCTAACCCTCGGCTGCGCTCAGCACCTAAAAAGGCCCGAGCAAGCGGGGTGTCCAGCTCACGAGTCTCCGTCACTTCTCTGCTCTGGGCAAACTGGCAAAATGCGCTTAAATCCTGACGATAGGCCGCCACCGTGGCAGGGCTTGCCCGGGTGGCTAGCTGCGCCAAATACGCTGCAACAGCGGCCTCTAACGAGGGCTTATCCATGCGGCTCCACGCCGTGCGGCCCTAGGCGAAGCAGCAGCCGCGCCACGATGTCACTGAGGTACTCGGTAAACAGCGTATCCATGCTGGCGCGGTAGCACTCGGGGTCGGGGCTGGCGAGCAGCAAATAGCCCAACTGCTCGCCTGCAGAGAGCCGTGAGATCGCGCAGGAACCCGCCTTACGAGGCGGTTTGATATGTGGCAGCAGGCATTTCCAGTCGCTGACACTAAGCTTGGCACAGCGGCTGGAGCGACCGTCTAACAGCGCGGCTAAGCGGGCGCTGGCGTGCTGGTCAAGCACATGGCGCGGCGGTTGAGGCGGCGTGGGCTCAGCGTCGCTAAGTGATGCCGGACACCACAGTGACATCGCCGGGGTTTGAAAGCGCTCGCTCAACTGGGTGGCTAACGCCTGTGCTAGCGCGTCACGGTCTTCCGCTTCCACTAAGCTGAGCAGCGTTTCCCGTAGGCGACGGTACTGGGCTTCATTGTGGCGTGCGGTTTCCAATAAATGCTCAAGCCGCCCCTCTGCCGTTTCGGCTCGCTGGCGCAGGTCCATTACCAGCCTCTCTAGCAATGACACCGCGCCATCAATGTGGGGGTGCGGCACTTTCAGCTGCTGTAACAGCCCTTCACGGCCCGTAAAAAAATCCGGGTGACGAGCCAGCCAAAACGCCACTTGATCAGGGTCGAGCGTTTTGCGTGGCTCAGGGGCTTGAGACATCGCCGTTCTCCTCGAATTAGTTGAGTGATACCCGCCCGTCGAACACTCGGGTCGCTGGCCCGACCATCACTAAAGAGGCCTCAGGGTCAGGCCACTCGATGCTTAACTCGCCGCCGGGCAAATGGACTTTCACCGGACTTTTTAACAGCCCCTGGCGGATACCGCTCGCCACCGCCGCGCAGGCGCCCGTGCCGCAGGCTAACGTCTCGCCACTGCCGCGCTCAAACACCCGCAGGCGAATCTCGCTGGGCGACAGCACCTGCATAAAGCCCACGTTGACCCGCTTGGGAAAGCGTGGGTGCGACTCTAGCAGCGGCCCTAAACGCTCCACTGGCGCACGATCAACATCCTCAACCTGCAGCACCGCATGCGGGTTACCCATGGAAACCACGCCCAGCTGCAGCGTTTCGCCCTCTACGTCTACCTCGTGCAGCGGCTGGTCGCCCGGTGCTTCAAAGGGCAGCGTTGCCGGGTTAAACCGCGGCCTGCCCATGTCTACGCGCACCATACCGTCGTGCTGAACGTTGAGCACTAACGGGCCACCGGCGGTCTCCACATGGATTTCATGCTTGTGGGTTAAACGCTGGTCGCGCACAAAGCGGGCGAAGCAGCGCGCGCCGTTGCCGCAGTTCTCCACTTCGCTGCCATCCGCGTTGTAGATGCGATAGCGAAAGTCCATATCCGGGTCGCGGGGCGGTTCGACAATCAGCAGTTGATCAAAGCCAATACCAAAGCGGCGATCCGCCAGCTGGCGAATCTGCTCATCCCCCAGGCGCGCACGCTGGGTGACTAGGTCCACCACCATGAAGTCGTTGCCCAGGCCGTGCATTTTGGTGAAGTGCAGCAGCATTAGCGCGCCCCTTCCGGCAGCAGCGCCTCGCCGGCCCACAGGCTTTCCAGCGTTTCCCGAGCGCGCACCACGTGGTACGTGTCGCCGTCCACCATTACCTCTGGCGGGCGCGGGCGGCTATTGTAGTTCGACGCCATCACAAAACCGTAAGCTCCGGCGGAGCGCACCGCCAACAGATCGCCTTCGGCGATCGCAAGCTCACGCTCTTTGCCCAGGAAGTCGCCGGTTTCACACACAGGACCGACCACGTCGTAGGTAGATGTCTCGCGAGGCTGGCGGGTATCCACCGGCACAATTGCCTGCCACGCCTGATACAGCGCCGGACGAATTAGATCATTCATGGCCGCATCGACAATGGCAAAGTTCTTGGTCTCGCCGGGTTTCAAAAACTCTACCCGGGTGAGCATCAGCCCGGCGTTGGCCGCAATGGAGCGGCCCGGCTCAAACAGCAGCGTTAAGCTTTCGCCGCCTTCCCAACGGGAGAGGCGCGCCAAGAGCTGGCTCGCGTAATCAAACGGCTGGGGCGGCTTCTCATCGCGGTAAGGCACGCCTAAACCGCCACCTAAATCCAGGTGATCAATCTCAATGCCGTGTTCGCGAAGGCGCTCCATCAGCACCAGCAGGCGCTCCAGGGCATCTAGGAACGGCGCGGTTTCGGTGAGCTGCGAGCCGATATGGCAATCCAGGCCCGTCACGCGCAGGTTGGGCAGGCTGGCCGCCAGTTGGTACACCTCCAACGCGTCATCCACTGGAATACCAAACTTGTTGTCTTTCAAGCCGGTCGAGATATAGGGGTGAGTGCCTGCATCCACATCGGGGTTAACCCGCAGCGACACGGAGGCCACTTTGCCAAGCTCGCCCGCTACCGTGTTAAGGCGCTCAAGCTCAGGCCGAGACTCTACGTTAAAGCACTTGATGCCGACTTCCAGCGCCCGCGCCATTTCATGGGGCTGCTTAGCCACGCCAGAAAACACCACTTTGGCGGGGTTGCCGCCCGCTTTTAGCACCCGCTCAAGCTCACCCACGGAGACAATATCAAACCCGGCACCCAATCGGGCCAGCAGGCCTAGCACGGCAAGGTTCGAGTTGGCTTTCACTGCGTAGCAGATCAAGTGCGGGTGGCCGCCAAGCGCTTCGGTGTAGGCACGAAAATGGCGCTCAAGGGTCGCTTTTGAGTAGACATAGCAGGGCGTGCCCAGCTCGACTGCCAGCTGCGTTAACGGTACATCTTCGGCGTAGAGCACGCCGTCGCGGTAGTTAAAGTGATCCATTACCCCTCCTGCTCAGCGGCCGAATCATTGGTATCGTCAGGCAAATAAAGCGGCCCTTTCTGGCCACAACCCGCCAGCAGCAAGGCAGCCATGAGCAGCGCGCTCAGTGTGATGGCACAGCGTTTCATGACACCCCTTTCAGCGCTGCCAGCGCTTCTCGTGCACGGTTTGCAGCGGCGCGCACTTGGTCGGGGGCCGTACCGCCAATGTGGTTACGGGCAGCGACCGAGCCTTCCAGCGTCAGCACTTCAAACACGTCCTGCTCAATGATGTCGGAGAACTGTTTCAGCTCTTCCAAGCTCATTTCGGAGAGGTCTTTTTTAGTCTTCAGGCCATAAGCCACTGACAAACCAACGATTTCGTGGGCATCACGGAAGGCCACACCTTTACGCACCAGGTAATCCGCCAAATCAGTGGCGGTGGAGAAGCCGCGCCGCGCCGCTTCGTACATGCTCTCTTTTTTCGGCTCGATGGCGGGCACCATGTCCGCAAACGCTTTTAAGCAGTCGCGCACGGTGTCGACGGCATCAAACAGCGGCTCTTTGTCTTCCTGGTTATCCTTGTTGTAGGCCAGCGGCTGCGACTTCATCAGCGTCAGCAGCGACATCAGGTGACCATAAACACGACCGGTTTTACCGCGCACCAGCTCAGGCACGTCCGGGTTTTTCTTCTGCGGCATGATGGAGGAGCCGGTGCAGAAGCGGTCAGGCAGGTCGATAAAATCAAACTGGGCGCTGGTCCACAGCACCAGCTCTTCGCTCATGCGCGATAGGTGCATCAGCAGAATGCTGGCGAAGCTGGTGAATTCGATCGCAAAATCACGATCTGAGACAGCGTCCAGGGAGTTTTCTGCCGGGCGGTCGAAACCGAGCAGCTCAGCGGTCACGTGGCGGTCGATGGGGTACGTGGTGCCAGCCAGCGCTGCAGCGCCCAGCGGCATCACGTTCACGCGCTTGCGGCAATCCAGCAGACGCTCGTGGTCGCGGGCTAGCATCTCTTGCCACGCCAGCAGGTGGTGCCCGAAGGTGACCGGCTGAGCGGTTTGTAGGTGCGTGAAGCCGGGCATGATGGTATCGGCTTCGCGGTCGGCGAGTTCAATCATGCCCTCACGCAGGCGGGTCAGCTCAACTTCAATCACGTCGATTTCATCGCGCATAAATAGGCGAATATCGGTAGCGACTTGGTCGTTGCGCGAGCGGCCGGTGTGGAGCTTCTTACCGGTAATACCGATTTTATCGGTCAAGCGCGCTTCAATATTCATATGCACGTCTTCCAACGGAACCGACCACTGGAACTCACCGCGCTCAATCTCGCCCTGAATCTCGGTCAGGCCGTTGATAATGGCGTCGCGCTCTTCTTCGGTGAGCACGCCCACACCCGCCAGCATGGTGGCGTGGGCAATCGAGCCCTGGATATCCTGACGCGCCAGGCGCTGGTCGAAATTCACAGACGCGGTAAAGCGTGCAACAAAAGCATCGGTGGGCTCGCTAAAGCGACCGCCCCAAGACTGGTTCGTAGCTTGGCTCATCGGAGAGTTATCCTGCTGACAAAACTAAGGGAATCGTTACCGGAAAGTGTACCAGAGTCACTGCGTGGAACGGCATGCCGTTTTCGGACACCGCTTATAATGGGGTGGGCACCGCCACGCCGGTAACCATGTCTAGCGGCGCTTGTAAATACGCTTTCAGCGCGCTCAGCGCCATGGGGCGAGCAAAATAGTAGCCCTGAAAGTGGTCGCACTGAAGGGTGCGCAGATAGTGGAACTGCTCAGCGGTTTCAACGCCCTCAATCAGCACTTCTAAACCCAGTTTATCGGCCATGGTCACCACGCCCTCGATAATCGCGGCGTCGCGGGAATCCACCGCCACATCGTTAACAAAGGAGCGATCCACTTTCAGCTTATTAATCGGTAAGCGTTTGAGGTAGCTCAGGCTTGAAAAGCCAGTGCCAAAGTCATCAAGCGCAATATGCACGCCCAGCTGCCGAATGGCTTGTAGCGCCTGAATCGTGTGTTCGGCGCTATCCATTAGCACGCCTTCCGTGAGCTCAAGCTCAAGCAGTGCGGGGGGCAAGCCGCTTCGCGCCAGCACCTGTTTCAAGGAGTCCAAAAAGCCAGGGCGCTGGAACTGCATGGGCGATACGTTGATGGCCATGGTCATGGGCACCGAGCTCGTGGCATTCAGCGCCACTGCATCGCGGCAGGCGGTTTCCAGCACCCATTCGCTAATCGGAATAATCTGCCCGGTATCCTCAGCCAGAGAAATAAACTGCCCAGGCGGGATGTTGCCGCGTTCGGGATGGTGCCAACGGATGAGCGCCTCAACCCCGGCGACTCGCCCACTATGGTGAATTTGTGGCTGGTAGTGCAGCTCAAATTGCTCTTGCTCAATGGCTTGCTGCAGGGCGTGACGCAGATTGACCCGCTCAGTCACCTTTCGGTTGAGTTCATCGGTGTACCACTGAAAAGTGTTGCGCCCTCGCCGTTTGGCTTTGTACATGGCGAGGTCGGCCTGCTGAATCAGCTGGCGCGGCGCTTGAATCGTGCCGTTATCAGTGGCGATGCCGATACTGGCGGTAATTCTAAGTTCGCTATCTCGATACCAGTAGGGTGACGAAACCCGAGCCAACAGACGCTCAACCACCTGCAGCACGTCACTCTCATGAGCTAAATCCGGCAGCAGCACAATAAACTCATCGCCGCCAAAGCGCGCCACGGTGTCCCAGGGCCGCAGCTCCTCTTCTAGCCGCTTCGCCACTTCCAGCAAAATATAGTCGCCTACCTCATGCCCTAAAGTGTCGTTGATCGGTTTAAAATCATCCAAATCAATGAACAGTACGGCTATGTAACGCTGGTAGCGCCTTGCTAACAGGCAGCCTTGAGCAAGGCGCTGATCTAGCAACAGCCGGTTTGGTAGCCCCGTCAACGCATCGTGGTTGGCGTTATGGCTTAGCTGGGCTTGATACTCTCGTTGGGCAGTAATGTCGTTTTGCACACCGATAAAGTGGGTCACTACACCGGCTTCATCGCGCACGGGAGAGACGTAAAGATCGTTCCAAAAAGAGGCGCCGCTACGACGATAGTTACGAATCACCACGTGGACATCGCGCTGCTCTTGGATCCCTTTACGCAGCTGCGCTAGCGTCGCCGCGTCGGTATCGCCTCCCTGAAGAAAACGGCAGTTGCGGCCCAGCGCGGCCTCTCGCGAGTAGCCGGTAATGCGCTCGAAGGCCGCATTCACATACACCATCGGCAGGTCTGGGCATTGTGCATCGACAATCACGACGCCGTTAGTGCTCGATTCTACGCTGCGCTCCAGCAGAGTCAGTTGGCGTTCAGTGTCTTTGCGTTCGGTAATGTCTTGGGTTGAGCCCTGTACTTGAATAATGTGCCCTAGCTCATCGCGCACGGCACGGCCAATGACCCGCACCCAGCGCCGTTGCCCCTGCTGAGTAATAATCTCAAGCTCTTCGTCAAAACTTATCCCCTGCTCACAGCAGTGGGTAAACACGGCTTGAATACGCGGTCGAGAGCTTGGCGTATAAAAAGCGATGGCTTCATCCAGCGTGGGCTGATGGCCCACCTGCATGCCATGAAGTCGACACACCTCCTCTGACCAAGTTGGTATGCCAACCGCCAACTCCATATACCAGCCGCCAATGTGCGCGGTTTCACCGGCAATACGAAACAGCCGCTGATTGCGCCTTAGCTGCTTTTCTACGGCCTTGCGCCGGGTGATGTCCCGCGCAATCACATAAATCACCTGGTCGCCCATCGAGGCCGCCACCTCTAACCAGACCCGCCGCCCCTCTGCCGTTCGCGCGCACACATCAAAGGTGCTGACTTTCTCACCCCGGCACAAACTGGTCAGCGCCGCCTCGATCACAGGGTGATCGCGTGGCTCGACCACGATGCCACAGGGCTTTCCCAGCAGTGCTTCAGCCTGGTAGCCCAACAGCGATGTAAAGGTGGGATTGACGCTGAGCAGCGTGCCCGCAAAGTCGATGCAGCAGAACAAATCCTGCGAAAGCAGAAAGAATTGGTCTAGCTTGCCTTGCGGTTCAACAGGGGGCATGGCATTTCCTAACAGGCGTTAAACGCGTTCAGCGCTGGCCTTAAATTCGGCCGGTTATTTTTACTGTGTGGCTGGGTGCTTTATGATGAGAATTATCACAGTTCGACGCGCCGTGTCAGCGGCAAAGGGAGAATCAGGTGTCATCCATCACTAAATTGCGCATCGCCACGCGTAAAAGTCAGTTGGCCATGTGGCAGGCCGAGTACGTCCGCGACCGCTTGATGGCGGCACATAGCGGTCTGGAAGTTGAGCTTGTCCCTCTGTCTACCAAAGGTGACAAAATTCTTGATACGCCCCTCTCCAAAATTGGTGGCAAAGGGCTGTTCGTCAAGGAACTTGAGGACGCCATGCTGGATGGACGTGCCGATATCGCCGTGCACTCCATGAAAGACGTGCCGATGCACTTCCCGGAAGGGTTGGGGCTTTCTGTCATTCTGGAAGGCGCAGACCCCACCGATGCATTCGTCTCTAATCACTATAGTAGCATTGATGAACTGCCCGAAGGCGCACGCATTGGTACCGCTAGCCTACGCCGCGGTTTGCAAATGCGTGAGGCGCGCCCCGACCTGCAGATTCTGAATCTGCGCGGCAATGTGCAAACCCGCCTTGGCAAGCTGGATGACGGTGAATTTGACGCTATTATTCTGGCGACGTCCGGCCTGCAGCGCTTAGGCCTCGACGCCCGTATTGCCCAGGCGCTGCCGCCTGAAATTTGCTTGCCTGCCTGTGGCCAGGGCGCGCTCGGTATCGAGTGCCGCCTACACGATCCCGAGCTAATGACGCTGCTGGCGCCGCTAGACGATCAAGATACCGCCACCCGCGTTCGCGCTGAGCGCGCTATGAATACCCGCCTAGAGGGCGGCTGCCAAGTGCCCATTGCCGGGCATGCCATCCTGGATAAAGCCAACGAAACGCTGTGGTTACGCGGTCTCGTCGGCAACCCTGAAGGCACCGAAGTACTGCGTGCAGAAGGTCGTGGCTCTATCCATGAGCCCGAAGCGCTCGGCATTCGCATTGCCGAAGAGCTTTTAGATCAAGGCGCTGGCGATATCTTGGCCGAGGTGTACGGCCGCAACGTATGAACCAACCGGTACTGGTTTGCCGCCCAGGCGAGCGAGGGCAAGCACTGGCAGATGCGTTACGCGAACGCCATGGCTGGGTGGAATCGCTTGATGTGATGCGCCTGGAAGCGCTACCTGAAGAGGCCGCCCAGCGCCAAATCTGGTTGGATATTGATCAGTACCATAAGATAGTGGTGGTCAGCCCCTTTGCCGCTTACTGTTTAAGTGAAGCGATTGACCGCTACTGGCCGCAGCTACCCATCGGTATTGATTACTATAGCGTTGGACGGGGCACTGCCAGCATACTGTTTGAACAGCTTGGCGTGCGGGTGCGCATTCCCCCCCAGCAGGGAGAAAACACCAGTGAAGCGCTGCTGTCGCTGGCATCGCTTCAGCACCTAGCGCATCAGCGGGTGCTGCTGGTGGCAGGAGAAGGCGGCCGCCCGCTGATCGCCGATACCTTAGCGGAACGCGGTGCGGAAGTTACCCGGCTGGCGGTGTATCGGCGGATTTACCAGCCACCCTCTATGGCGATGCAAGAGCGCCTTAACACGGGCGACTACCGCGCATTCATCGTCACCAGCGGCGAACTGCTTGAATATCTGGCAAAATGGTGTGGTCCAGCAGCGTTGAACCAACCGCTAATCGTTTCCAGTCACCGTTTAGCTACACTGGCCGGTAAACTGGGTTTTTGTGACCTCAAGGTGGCGTCGGGAGCAACGCCGGCTGCGCTGGTGGCCGCGTTGGATCGGTCCTGCAACCCATAGGGTGCCGATGTCGATCAAGGAACTTAATAAGGGCTAGCGACAGATGAGCAAACAACCAAACGAGCAGGAAGGCGTTAACAACACGTCTGCCGATGCAAAAGACAGCGTGCAACCGAACGATACCACGGCATCATCGGCTAACAGCGAGTCAACTGCTGGCAGCACTTCCTCGTCTTATGCGGCCAAAAACAGCCGTTCGCGTCGCCGCAACAAAGGCGGCCCGACAAATACCAACACGAGCGCATCCAGCGCCCCTAACGATGCAAAAGCGACGGCAGCAGATACCAAACCGACTGCCACAGCTACGCCTGCAGCGTCCACATCTGCTAAAAGTGGCAACACATCCGCTACGGGCAGCCCCGGCAAACCGACGCCGCCCACTTCTACCGGCGGTGGCAGCAGCAAAGGTAGCGGCTTAGCCATTGCCCTGGTGATTATCCTGGCACTCACCCTGGGGCTGGTCGCTTGGCAAGGATGGCAGCGCCTGGATAGTCAGCAGCAGCGTTTAGATGAGCTGGCGCAGCAAGCCCAAAACAGCGCTTCTCAGCAGGCCGTTAGCGACCTTGCAACACGTATCGATGAGAGCGAAGCCGAGCGTGGCCAGGCGCTCGACAGCACCATGAGCGAACTGCGTAGCGAGCTGGATAGCTACCGCAGCGAAGTGAACGGCACGCTGGATGACGTCCTGGCGCAGCTTTCCCAAGAGCAGGACACCGACGAGCGCGACTGGCTACATGCGGAAGCGGCCTATCTACTGCGTCTCGCGAACCAGCGCCTACAGTTAGAAGGCGACGTGGAAGGCGCCGCTGCGCTGCTGCGTACCGCCGATGCCCGCCTAGCCGATGCCGATAACCCGTCCCTGACGCCCGTGCGTCGCGAGATTGCCAACGAGCTCGCTGCGCTAGACGCCGTGCCCCAAGTAGACCGTACCGGTATCTACCTGGCCCTGAATGCCCAGCAAGAGCGCGTGGCAAGCCTGCGCCTGTCTCAAGAGATTGAAGAGCGCGCCGTAACCTCAGGTATCGAACAGCCGCCTACCGGCACTTTCCAGCGCCAGTTAGCGCGTTTTGGTGAAGAGCTCAAAGATCTCGTAGTGATTCGTCAGCACGATGAAGCACTGGAAGCGCTGATCACCCCTGAGCAAGAGTCTTACCTGCGCCAGAGCCTGCGCCTGATTCTTGAGCAGTCTCAGCTAGCGCTGCTCAAAGAGGAGCCGGAGCTGTACGAAGCGAGCATCGACAAAGCCCTGGAACTGCTGAACGGCTACTACGACACCGAGCGTGAAGAGACTCAGAGCGTGATTGCCCGCCTGCAAGAGCTGAAACAGGTTCAGGTACAGCCCGAGCTACCCGATATCAGCGCCTCTCAACAAGCGCTGGCCAGCTTCATCGAAAACCGCTTTGAGTCGCGCCGTCAGGATGGAGGTGATGCATGAGAAAACTCATCCTGCTAATTGTTGCGGGCCTTGCGGTTGGCGCACTCTTCGGGCACCTGATGATGTCGGTGCCCGGCTACTGGCTGATTCGGGTCGGTGACACGTCGGTTCAAACCTCCTTCTGGTTTGGTCTGGTGCTGTTGCTGGGTGCCTTTATTGTGCTGCACTTCGCGCTGCGCCTACTCACTGGCATTATTCGCCCAGTGGGTCGCTTCCGCACATGGAATAGCCGTGCCCGTAACCGTCGCGCCATGAAACGCACCGTGCGTGGCTTGGTGGCGCTCACCGAAGGCCGCTGGAAGAAAGCGGAGAAAACCTTGGTGCGCGCTGCTGACGACTCCAGCACGCCGCTGGTGAACTACCTATCGGCCGCGTTGGCAGCTCACTACCAGGGCCACCACGAGAAGTCTCAAGAGCACCTGAACCAGGCCCAGCTGACCACCGACGGTGCGGATACCGCCATTGGCTTAATGCAGGCGCAGCTGATGATAGACCGTCAGCAGCCGGAAGAGGCCCTAGCAATTCTCAATCGCCTGGATAAGCAGCTCACCAATCACCCTCAGGTACTAAAGCTTCTGAAGCAGGTACACCTGAGCGTCAACGATTGGGAAGGCCTGCGCCGCCTGATTCCACGCCTGGCCGCGCAGAAACTGATTACCCAGCAAGAGCGCGAACAGCTGGAGTTCAAAGCGTATCGCGAGCTGATCATCTTCGAAGCGAAGAACCCTACCAATATCGAACGGGTTCGCGGGCTGTGGGCGGATATGCCCGACTACCTGCGCGGCAATACCGAGCTGATCGTGCTCTATACCGAGGCACTGCTACACGCCAACGAAGAGCCGATTGCCGAGCGTCTGCTGAACCACTCGCTGGATAACCACTGGGACGCCCGCTTAGTCAAGCGCTACGGCCTGCTCAATGTCGATGCCGCTCGCCAGCTGGCCAAGGCCGAAAAGTGGCTGCAAGAGCGCCCCAACGACCCCGAGCTGCTGCTCGCCTGTGGCCGCCTGTCGCTGCGTGTGGGCCAGTGGGAAAAAGCGCTGGAGTACTTTGAAGCCAGCCAGCGCCAGCGCCCCAATGGCGAAGTGTGTGCCGAGCTTGCCCGCCTCTACGCAAGTTTAGGCGAGCACAATAAGAGCCAGCTCTACTATCGCCACAGTGTTGATATGCTAGCCAAATCTCTGCCATCGCTGCCACAACCCAGCGATGCCAGTGACAGCACGCAGAGCGATAAGAAAGCAGCGAAAAAGACGGCGTAACCGCCTTCTGCAACGCAAAAAGGGTGCCCACGGGCACCCTTTTTTAATGACGCTTCGCTACACGCTCTCGGCAGGCTTCTCTGGGGCCGCCGCCTGCAGCTCAGACGTACAGTGACCACAGCGAACGGCCTTGATCGGCACCACCATAAAACAGTAAGGGCAGGGCTTTTCGGTTGGGTCTGCCGGTGCCACCGCCTCTTCGCGCTTTAAACGGTTGATGGTACGCACCAGCAAAAACACCACAAACGCGACGATGGAGAAGCTCACCACCGCGTTGATAAACAGCCCCACGTTCAGCGTCACCGCCCCCGCCGCTTGAGCTTCCGCCAAGGTGGCATAGGGTGCCCCCGCCACGCCTTCCCGCAACACAACAAACAGATTCGAAAAATCGATCCCACCCACCAACAGGCCAATCAGCGGGTTCATCACGTCTTTGACGAGGCTTTGCACGATCAGCGTAAACGCCCCGCCAATGATAATACCCACCGCCATATCAATGACGTTGCCCTTAACAGCAAACTCGCGGAATTCCCGAAAAAATTTAGCCATACCCCACCCATCCTCACCAAGCCAATGAAACCCCAAGGGCTAAGTTGCCCTGAGAGAAGAATGGGCCACGGTTAAAAGTGCGGCAAGGGCTAACGATACAAGGGAGTTATACTATTGGTGGGAGGCAGCCATCACCGCCTCTAGCGCCGCTTTATATCCCTGCACGCCTAGGCCAGCAATCACGCCATCGGCCCGTAGCGAGACATAGGAGTGGTGGCGAAACGACTCGCGCTTATGCACGTTAGAGAGATGGACTTCGATGACCTTGCCATCAAAGGCGTTCAACGCATCGAGAATCGCCACCGAGGTATGGGTATAGGCCGCCGGGTTGATAATGATGGCCTGCGTGCCATCCACCCTCGCTGCGTGGATGGCATCGATGAGTGCGCCTTCATGGTTACTTTGCAGGCAGGTGATCTCCCAGCCTGCCATCACCGCTTTTTCACGCAGCAGGTTATTCACATCGTCCAGCGTGTCATAGCCATAAATCTCTGGCTGACGCGTGCCTAATAAGTTGAGATTAGGCCCATGTAACACCAATACTTTGCCCTGCTGCATAGCGCTCTCCCGCAGTAATGTGATTAACCATATTTGACGTTAGTCGCCACGTTCTAACACCTTCCCCCAAGTGCTGCCAGCGCCTTATCCAGTGATACCTGCTGGCAGCTTGCATACAGCGCGATCTCATCAATCACGGAGGCCCCCAGGTCACGCTCGAACTGGGCTTGGTTAGCTTGGCTGGCGTATTCGTCGCGCTGCTCGCCGCCCAGGTTAGACTGGAAGATGCCCGCCGCGCTAACCGGCAGGAAGTCCTCATAAATCATGGGCTGGCAGGTCAGTACGCCCTGCTCGATGAGCGCTTCAAGGGTATCCGCGTTGATCTGCGCGGGAAGCGATACGTTGGTATCTGGCACCGCTTGGTAGTGGAAGAACGCGAGCCCTTCACGACGCAGCGTGGCGTGGTCGTCTGGAAATGCCTGGAACACCTCGGCCAGCTGCGTCTGATGAGCGCTGTTATCTTTGGCGGAAGGCAATTGCTGCGACTCGGCCAACAGGCGGTCGTATAGCGCACGCCCTTTCTGGGTGAGAGCAACGCCGCGCTGCTCGATTTCACCGAAGCGGGCGGTGTGATGCCCCGCCATGCTGTCGGCAAAAGTGATGGTCTCTTCCAGCGCTTTGAAGCTGGTTTGGCGCAGTAGAATCGGGCAGCGGCGACGGGGCGGGCCTTCGATCACCGCCTTGGGGTCGATGCCAACGTTCGGCATCTGCTGCTGTACTGCATCAATATCCAAGGTGCGCGGGGTTAAATGGTTGATATGCGGGCCACGAAAGCTCACCACGTCGGCAATAAGCCGATGCTCCTGGTGTAAACGGTTATAGGTGGCGCGGTCCACGGTGGCATCGTGGTGCCAGCGGAACGTATTGAGCGCGGCCTGCACAAACGCTTCGGCGTCGTCAGCATTCAAGCCACCTTGCTTCTCACAGCGGGCGATTAGCGCCTGGGCCTCGGGCGTGACGATCTCACGGCGAGAGAGAATTTCCCGGGCCTGCTCACGCAGCAGTGGGTTCTCGATAAGCTCAAGACGTAGCAAGGAAGTAAATACGCGGAAGGGGTTACGTCTTAAGGCGTCATCATCCACCGGGCGAAACGCCGTGGAGTGAACCGGCACACCCGCGGCGGCCAGGTCGTAATACCCCACGGGGTACATGCCCATCACCGCAAACATACGCCGTAGCAGTGACAGCTCTTCAGGCAAACCAACGCGGATCGCTCCATGGCGCTCAACGCTAAGGCGCGCCAGCTCGTCTGACGCTTCGAGCGTATGGGCTA
The DNA here is from genome assembly GCF_046536035.1 of Halomonas sp. SIMBA_159. Taxonomy (NCBI): domain Bacteria; kingdom Pseudomonadati; phylum Pseudomonadota; class Gammaproteobacteria; order Oceanospirillales; family Halomonadaceae; genus Halomonas; species Halomonas sp. SIMBA_159. The sequence goes on along the minus strand of NZ_JAWJBT010000001.1, from coordinate 46,885 downwards.
AGGCGGCATCCTCTGCCAGCACGTCATGATTCACGCTCTCTACCAGCGAAAGCAGCGTGCCATATTGCGGTACTTCCTGTTGATACATCGCCGACATCGCTTTGGAAAACTGATCGCGAATATCGTCGGCGCTTACATAAGCAGCATCCATGGGGCGTTCCTGTCGGTAAGCTTATTGATGTTATGACCCTCACCATAGTAGCGCTGAGATAGCAGGAAAAATTTCATAAATTTGGCCGTTATCTTCATTAACACGCCTTGAGCCCCCGCCACAGCCCATGGTGTTACGGTTACACTAAACCTTTTCTGTTTCGACAATTCTACGTTTCGACAAAGGCCACCGCTTAGATGACTGCTTCACGCTCGCCACTACCGCTCTATCTTGGCTTGCCCATGTGGGCCAACCAGGATTGGCAGGGCAGCCTCTACCCGCGCCAAGCCAAAACCGACCTGCTCAGCGATTACGCCGCAGTATTTTCCAGCGTTGAGGGCAATACGACGTTTTACAGCGGTGCGCCTAAGCCCGATACCATCGCTGCCTGGGTACGTCAGGCACCTGCGCATTTTCGCTTTTGTTTTAAACTGCCCAGCCGCGTTACCCACGAACAGCGCCTAAGCCAGCTTGAAGATGCCTGGGCATTTCTGAGTGCCTTAGCACCGCTTCATGACCGGCTTGGCCCGACCATGGTGCAACTGCCGCGTGATTTTGGCCCTGCAGAGCTGCCTAAGCTGGAAGCTCTGCTCGCACAATGGCCAACGCACCTGACCTGCGCAGTGGAAGTGCGCCACCCTGTTTTTTTCCACAAGGGTGAGGAAGAGAAAGCCCTCAACCGATTGTTGATAACTTATGGGGCCAACCGCGTCATGCTGGATGTGCGGCCGGTGTTCTCAGCCCCTGCCAACGGCCACGCAGGCTTGGCGCACGCCCAGCAAGAAAAACCGAAACTCCCGCTACACGTGCTCTCCACGGCAGAGCAACCGATTATTCGCTTCATCGGCCATATTGACAAAACGATCAATACTCGCTATTTCAGCCCGTGGATAGATCGTCTTGCCCTGTGGATAAGTCAGGGGAAAACCCCTTTCTTATTTGTGCATACAGCAGATAACCGAGAGTCTCCAGACATGGCTCGCCACCTGTATCACACCCTTCAACAGCGCATCGCGCTGCCGGATCTTGAACCCTTTGCAGACGAAAAGCAGAGCCAGCTATTTTAAGCTCTCTTTTTAGGCGAGCTGACTGGCAAGCCCCCCTATGATCGGATAAATTGCGCGTTCTTTCGGAAAAGCACGCTGGCAATCTCTCTATTTCCGAAAATCGGTGCAGTGCGCCGAAAACGACTCATTACAATCGAACTTCACATAGGTGATTTATGGCAAAACTTGCACATGCACAGTGGTCATCACGCATGGGCTTTGTGCTAGCGGCAGCGGGTTCCGCCGTTGGCCTGGGCAACATCTGGCGCTTCTCTTACATGGTGGGCGACAGTGGCGGTGCGGCCTTCGTACTGGTATATCTCGCGTGCGTCGCGCTGGTGGGCCTGCCCATCTTGGTAGCAGAGTGGATGATTGGCCGTCGCGGCCAGAAGAACCCCATCAACACTATGTCTGATTTGGCAGCAAGCCACGGCCAAACAAAGGCATGGGCGGCGATTGGGGTAAGCGGCGTTTTAGCGGCTTTCTTGATTTTGTCGTTCTACAGCGTCATCGGCGGCTGGTCGCTGAACTACACCCTTGGCTCGGTGATTGGCACGTTTAACGGCCAAGACGCTGACAGCATTAGCGCCCTCTTTGGTGGCATGCTGGGTAGCCCGATGACGCTGCTACTATGGCACACCGCCTTTATGGTGTTGGTCATTGGCATTGTGGCGCGCGGTGTCACCAAGGGCCTGGAGAGTGCGGCACGCACCATGATGCCTGCGCTCGTGGTACTGATGCTGATCCTGGTCGGTTACGGCATGACCAGCGGCCACTTCGGTGAAGCGCTGAGCTTCATGTTCAGCCCCGACTGGGCAGCGCTGGATGGTGGCGTAGTACTGGCAGCCATGGGCCAAGCGTTCTTCACGCTCTCGCTGGGCATGGGCATCATGATGGCCTACGGCTCGTACCTGGGCGAAGACGTCAACCTAATCAGCACCGCGCGTACCGTTATCATTCTGGATACCGCTATTGCTCTGCTGGCTGGCTTGGCGATCTTCCCAATCGTATTTGCCAACGGCTTGAGCGCAGGTGAAGGTCCTGGCCTGATCTTTGTGACGCTACCGCTAGCGTTCGGCAACATGACGGGCGGCACCATTCTCGGCCTGATGTTCTTCCTGCTGCTCACGTTTGCAGCGCTGACCTCTGCTATCTCACTGCTGGAGCCGGTGGTGGAAACCCTGGAAGAGCGCACGTCAATGTCGCGCTTGGTAGCGACGTTTACGAGCGGTATTGCGGTATGGGCGTTAGGCGTTGCTGCCCTGCTCTCGTTCAACGTGTGGTCGGAGGTGCTGTTCTTTGGCTTGAATATCTTCGACCTGCTCGACACCTTCACCAGCAAGATTCTCCTGCCGCTGACCGGCCTGGGAGCGATTGTTTTCTTTGCCTTCTGCCTCGATAAGGAAGAGTCGAGAAAAGAGCTGAATATGGATATTTACGACTACACCCTTTGGAACCTTCTAGCGAAATATGTTGCTCCCATTGGCGTAATCGTAGTCTTCGTAGCAGGCTTGTTTTAAGAGACAAGGTGTCCTTTCCCTGGCTATCTGAGATTAGCCAGGGAATTAAGCGTAAATGTTGTTTGTTAACGTTTACGCTAGGCAATGGGCAACGCAGCAGACACGTTAACTTAGTGCAATTCGCTCTCTTGCGGTTCGTCATCGTCCGGCAAGGGAGCGATATCCCGCGATAGTTTCTGAAACTCCCGATGCAGCTCAATCCCTCTGCGTGCCCTTAGGCTACGCTGGGCGGCGCTGCGCCGACGTTGGGCATGCTCATCGACCTCCATACTCATGAATATGTCGAGCAATTCGCTTTTTACCGAGGTCATTCGTTCGACGTTTCTCATGATCGACGCTCCTCCAGGTGAAGTTGCCTACGTCCACCTGCATCCGTGACGACTGATTTTTAAATGATGCAGTGCGGCACGTCACTTCTTACTATAACCTACTTGACAAAATGATGACGATTCTTGAAGAAAGGGGTTAACGCCCTTTAAACGGCAGCCATTATGGGTGATTCCCGCTGCCCTCTTCGCGTCACTCAGGCATACTGTGGCCACCTAGGCTGCATAAGCACGATCGAGAATTTAAGGAGCTGAACGTGAGCCGCGCCCTGTTCGATGAAATGAGACGCCGCATGGAGCATTTCCGTCGCTCCGAACAAAAGGTAGCGCGGTTCGTGCTGCGTAACCCCGATGAAGTCATCCACATGCGGATCGTGGACCTTGCCACCGAGGCGAAGGTGAGCGAGCCCACCGTGGTGCGCTTCTGCCGTGCCCTTGGCTGCAACGGTTTCCAGGACTTCAAGCTTCAGCTCGCCCAGATGCTGGCCAGCGGCAGCCAGTTTGCTCAGTTCTCGATGAACGATAGCGACTCGGTGGCCGAGTTCTCTCACAGCATTTTTGACTCCACCGTCGGCACGCTGCTGTCGGTGCGCGACCGGCTCGATAACGATGCGCTGGGACGGGCCGTGAATGCGCTGGCCATGGCTAACCGGGTGGAGTTTTACGGCTTTGGTGCCTCTGGTGCGGTGGCCTTCGATGCCCAGCACAAGTTCTTCCGCCTGCAGATCTCGACCTCCGCCTACGCCGACCCGCACATGCAGAACATGTCGGCGGTGACGCTGCAAGAGGGCGATGTGGTGGTGGCGATTTCACAAACCGGGCGTACCAAGGCGCTGGTGGCCAGCGTGCGCTTGGCCCGCGAGGCGGGGGCGACGGTGATTGGCCTGTGCCCCAGCGAGTCGCCGCTGGCCCATGAAGTGAGCCTGCCGCTGTTTATCGATGTACATGAAGATACCGAGATTTACACGCCGCTCAGCTCGCGCATCGCGCACTTGGTGCTGATCGACGTGCTGGCCGTTGGTGTCGCGAAAACCCGCGGCCCCAAACTCGCCGAGCAGCTCAAAGCGGTGAAAAAGAGCCTGACCACGCTGCGTTACCCAGACGATCAATAAGCGCGGGCTAACGCGACGTACGCTGTATACCCAGCCAGTGGGCGGGCTGTGCTAAACTGACCTCCCATTTTTCGAACCGGCAGCGGCTTATATGGACGACGTCACGGCGATACTTGATCAGCTCAACCCCGCCCAGCGGGAGGCCGTTAGCGCCCCCCAGGGCAACCTACTGGTACTGGCGGGGGCTGGCTCCGGTAAAACCCGCGTGCTGGTTCACCGCATTGCCTGGCTGATGCAGGCCGAGGGGCTGTCTCCTTACGCGCTGCTGGCGGTGACGTTTACCAACAAAGCGGCGCGGGAAATGCGCACGCGCCTTGAAGCGCTGCTGGGCATTTCCATGCGCCATGTGTGGGTCGGCACCTTCCACTCCATTGCTCACCGGCTGCTGCGCACCCACTGGCAAGACGCTCGCCTGCCGCAACACTTCCAAATCATTGATTCCGACGACCAGCTCCGGCTAATCAAACGGCTGCTCAAAGATTACTCAATTGACGATGAGCGCTTCCCGCCCCGCCAAGTGCAGGGGTTTGTGTCTGGCTGCAAAGAGGAAGGGCTGCGTCCCCATCAGGTTAACGTCAACGGTGATGGCTATTTGGCACAAATGGTCGAGCTATACGAGCGCTACCAGCTCACCTGTGAACGCGGCGGGCTGGTGGATTTTGGCGAGTTACTGCTGCGCAGCCTGGAGCTTTTGCGCGATAACCCCCCGCTGCTGAACCACTACCGCGAGCGCTTTGGGCATGTGCTGGTAGACGAGTTCCAAGACACCAACACCCTCCAGTACGCGTGGCTGAAACTGCTCACCGGCCAGCAAACGCCGATGACGGCGGTCGGCGATGACGACCAGTCGATTTACGGCTGGCGCGGCGCCAAAGTGGAGAATATTCGCCGCTTTGAAGAGGAGTTTACCGATACCCATACGGTACGCCTGGAACAGAACTACCGCTCTACCAGCGCGATCTTGGAAGCCGCTAACACGCTGATTAGCCATAACAGCGAGCGGCTAGGTAAAAACCTCTGGACCGATGGCATCGAGGGCGACCCGATCTCGGTATACGCCGGGTTTAACGACCTGGAAGAAGCCCGCTACATCGTCGACACCATTAAAGAGAAGGTCGACGAGGGCTTTAACCGCCGTGATGTGGCCATCCTTTACCGCTCTAACGCCCAGTCGCGGCTGCTGGAAGAGACGCTGATTCGCCAGGGGATGCCCTACCGCATCTACGGCGGCCATCGCTTTTATGAGCGGCTGGAGATCAAAAACGCCCTGGCCTACCTTCGCCTGCTGCTCAACCGGGACGACGACGCCTCCCTTGAACGCGTCATCAACGTGCCCACCCGAGGCATTGGCACCCGTACGGTGGAAATTGTTCGCCACCGCGCACGGGAGCAGGGCGTCTCGCTTTGGCAGGCGCTCCACGACGCGATTCAGGACGGTACCTTAAGAGGCCGGGCGGGCAACGCCGTGCAAGCCTTCGCCAACCTGATCGAGCAGCTCGATAACGACGCCGCCGGGTTACCGCTGCATGAGATCATCGACCATGTCACCGCGCAAACCGGGTTAATCGAGCACCACAAAAGCGAGCGTGGCGAGAAAGGCCAGGCGCGGGTCGAAAACTTGGAAGAGCTGGTCACCGCCGCCCGCGCCTTCACCCATGGCGACGCCTTTGAAACCCCGGAAGCGGGCGAAGGCATGGCGGCACTGGAAGCATTTTTATCAGAAGCCGCCCTCAACGCAGGCGACCACGAAGCCGAAGAGTTCGAAGACAGCGTGCAGCTGATGACGCTGCACTCGGCGAAAGGGCTAGAGTTCCCCGTGGTGTTCATCGCCGGTGTGGAGGAGGGGCTGTTCCCGCATAAGATGTCGGTGGAGGAGCCTGGGCGCCTTGAAGAGGAGCGCAGGCTTTGCTACGTGGGCGTTACCCGCGCCATGCAGAAGCTCTACCTGACCCACGCGGAAACCCGCCGCCTGCATGGCAAAGAGGTGTTTCCACGCCCGTCGCGCTTTCTGCGCGAACTGCCGCCCCACCTGCTGGAAGAAGTGCGCCTAAGGGGCCATATCTCCCGCCCGGTGACCGCATCGCGGCAAAGCTTTGCCCAAACCAGTATCGAGAGCGACGGCGAGCTGCCTGCGCTGCATGTCGGCCAGCGGGTCGAGCACCCGGTATTTGGTGAAGGAATTATTCTCAACGCCGAGGGCGAAGGTGCCCGCGCTCGCGTGCAGGTAAGCTTCGACGGTAACGGCGTGAAGTGGCTCGTGCTCGGGTTTGCCAAGCTTACGCCGCTTTAAAACCTATCGCCGTTTTAAAGCCTAAAAAGGGCAAGGGAAGACAGACACTTGCCCTATAAAAGCTGCTTAGCGCATACTGGCGGGCGGACACTGCGCTCACTGCGCTTATAAAAAAACAGCCTATAATTTCGGAGTCATGCCCGCCATGCAACGCCGCCAATTTTTGAAAACCGCCGGCCTGGGTGCCGCCGGTGTCGCTGCTGCACCCTTTGTTTCTACCGCCAGCGCTAACGAAACCTACACCTGGGATATGGTCACCTCCTGGCCGAAGAATTTCCCCGCCCTTGGTACCGGTGCTAATGACTTTGCCCGCCGAGTGGAACAGCTCTCTAACGGCCGCATGCGCATTCGTGTTCACGGCGCAGGCGAGCTGGTACCGGCACTGGAAGTCTTTGATGCAGTCGCCGCTGGCACTGCTGAGATGGGCCACTCCGCGTCTTACTACTGGCGCGGTAAAGTCGCGGCTTCTCAGTTCTTCACCGCCGTGCCGTTTGGTATGAACACCACTGAAATGAACGCCTGGCTGTACCACGGCGGTGGTCAAGAGCTGTGGGACGAGATCTACGCTAACCACAACCTGAAGCCATTTGCCGTGGGTAACACCGGCACACAGATGGCGGGCTGGTTCAAAAAAGAGATCAACTCCCTCGACGATATGCAGGGCTTGAAGCTGCGCTTGCCGGGTCTCGCTGGTGAAGCCATGAACGGCATCGGTGTGAGCACCGTGAACATGGCCGGCTCAGAAATCTTCACCTCGCTGCAAACCGGTGCGCTAGACGCCGCTGACTGGGTTGGCCCGTATAACGACCTGGCCTTTGGCCTGCACCAAGTGGCGGATTACTACTACACCTCCGTGTGGAACGAGCCCTCTGCCGTCCTTGAAGGCACCATCAACCTGGATGCTTGGAACGCGCTGCCGGAAGACCTGCAGGACGTGATCCGCGAAGCGGCACGCGCCTCTAACCTAGCGATGATCAGCGAGTTTGCCTACCGCAACGCCCAGGCCCTGGAAACGCTGGTGGAAGAGCACGGCGTGCAGCTGCGCACCTTCCCCGAAGACGTGATGGCCGCGCTGTACGAGTCGTCTAAAGAAGCCATTCAGCGCCAGGTAGAGAGCGACGAAGAGTCTCGCCGCGTTTACGAATCCTACTCCGCGTTCCAGAAAGTACTGCGTCCGTTTAGCGATGCCGGCGAATACGCTTACCTGAAGAGCCGCGACAACGTAGGCGCATAATGACTCTCCTCGTCTCGGCTAACAAAAAAGGGTGCTTCGGCACCCTTTTTGCTGATGTAACGGTTATACAAACGTCGCCGTCAGCTGTGCACGGCGCGGATACGGCCATTGTCATCTAGCGCCACCATCACAAAGCGTGCTTCGGTGACTTTTTGGCGCTCTTCAATATGGCGGCCGTGGGGCGGGCGCACCCAGACTTCCACATCAATCTTGATTGAGCTGTGGCCTATCTCCTGCACTTGGGTATAGACACTGACCATGGAGCCCACCCGCACAGGGCTCAAAAAATCCATGGCTTCAATGGCGACCGTCGCGGTACGGCCACCGGCTTCACGCCCTGCGGCCAATTCCGCCGCTTGGTCCATTTGATTAACCAGCCAGCCGCCAGGAATATCCCCGTAGAAATTGGTATCTTGCCGAGAAGCCAGTAACTTTAAAGTGAGCTGCCCTTGTGGGGCGGGTATGTCGTCCAAGTCGGTGTCCAGCGGTGTCATAAGGTGGTCGCTTTGTAAGGTTATTGTTGTGATGATACGGGGTGGTATGAAGGATCATAACGTTGCTGCATCGCAACAGATGACCAACAGTTAATCATAAGAGGGGTGACGTTTGAAGGGCAATCGTTTGATGCGCTATCGCGGGCGGTGTCACCGGCTATATTGCCTCTTGGTGGCGGTGGGGCTGCTACTCTGTGGCTCTTTCGCCTGGGGGCAACCAAGCCCGGTGAGCGGCACCTTAGGTGCTGTTGGCTCTGACACCATGGCGGGGCTCATGCTGCGCTGGGGGGAAGCGCTCGATCATCGCTATCCTGATATTACCCTGCAGTTTCAAGCGGGCGGTTCCGCCAGTGCCCCCACCGCGTTGGTGGCAGGCACCACGCGTTTTGGCCCCATGTCGCGCCCCATGACCGACACCGAACGCCAGCAGTTTATCGAGCGTTATGGCTACCCGCCCCGTGAGTTAAAGGTTGCCCGAGATGCGCTGCTGCTGGTAGTTCATCGCCATAATCCGCTGGCGTCACTCACCCGTGAGCAGGCCGATGCCATCTTCTCAACCTCCCTCGATTGTGGCGGCCTTCAGCCGATTCGCCGCTGGGAGGCGTTGCTGCCCAGCGACCAGTGGCCCTACGGCAAGATTGCGCTGCATGGCCGTAACCTGGCCTCCGGTACCCACGGGCTGTTTCAAGACCGCGCTCTGTGCAATGGCCAATTTCGCCGCGATATCAGCGAACACCCTGGCTCTTCGGCGGTGATTGCCGCCGTGGGTGAGTCTCCCAATGCCATGGGCTATGCGGGCTATAACCACTTGAACCCCATGGTTCGGGCGCTACCTTTGCTCAACGAAGAAGGCACCGCTATCCGCCCAAGCGTGGCAACGATTCAAGACGATAGCTATCCGCTGTCGAGAGATCTCTACCTGTACGTTAATCTACCGCCCGGCGACACGCTGCCGCCTGCCGAGCAGGCGTTCATTGAACTGATTTTCTCAGAAGAGGGTCAGCAAATCGTTCAAGCGGCGGGCTTCGTGCCGCTGCCCCAGGCTCAGCGCCAGCCGCCGTTACTGGCTCCCTAGATTGTCACTTAACTGTCATAAACATACCGTAGGGTGGTTGCTTCGGCCATGTACGTACTTTTTTGCTACGGCACTCGTTCCTTTATGATGTCGACATGACTCCCCCACGGCTACCTCTTTCGCGTCAGCCGCTGCGCCTTATTCACGACCGTATTGCCACCGGGCTCATCACCGCCGGTGGTATAGGTGTTTTGCTGGCTATTTTGGCCATTGGCGTATTTCTTATTTGGGAAACGCTGCCATTACTGGCATTGGGCAACACTTTTTCGCTTGCCACCTTATCGCCACTGGCCTGGGGCACGCTCAAAGCCGCGCTTGCTGCGATGCTGTTTGCCACGCCCATTGCGTTAGGCGCCGCCATATACTCGGCGCTCTTTATGTCTACCCGGCTGCGCACTCGGATAAAGCCTATTCTTGAGCTGATGGAAGCCATTCCCGGTGTCGTCGTGGGCTTTATTGCCGGGCTGCTGCTAGCACCTTGGGTAGAGCGCCACTTGGCCAGTACCCTGCTCATCATTGTATGGCTACCCCTTAGCGCCGCGCTGGCAGGCAGCCTCTGGTATGTTGCCAGCGCGCGGCTGCGCCAGTGGCTGCCGCTCTCTTGGGCCGGTGTCTGGCTGGTGCCGTGGCTGGCCTTGATGGCAGCGCTTGCGCTGTGGCTGGCCCCGCTCATGGAGCAGGCATGGTTCGGCGGCGACTTACGCCGAATGCTCGATCAGCAGTACGGCCTAGACTACGCCACCCGCAACGCGCTGATTGTGGGGATCGCCATGGGGTTTGCGGTAATCCCCAGCATTTATTCGCTGGCCGAAGACGCCCTTGCGGATGTGCCCGCCAACTTGATGGAGGGCGCTCAGGCGCTGGGCGCCAGCCGTTGGCAAGCGCTGTGGAAAGTAGCACTACCCACGGCAGGCCCTGGGGTCTTTTCAGCGGTCATGATTGGTGCCGGGCGTGCCGTGGGCGAAACCATGATTGTGTTGATGGCTAGTGGCAATACTGCGCTCTTTAGCGCTAGTCCGTTTGAGGGGCTGCGCTCCCTATCGGCCTCAATTGCCATTGAACTGCCAGAAGCCTCCCCTGACGGCCTGACGTACCGTCTACTGATTTTTGCCGCCCTGGCACTATTTCTGTTCACTTTTTTAGTCAACACGTTAGCGGAAGTGGTGCGCCAACGCCTTCGGCGGCGCTATCAGCGTTTGGGGGGTAACCGCTGATGCGCTGGGCAAATCGACCCCGTCGTATCAGCGGGATGGGCAGTCTGCTATGGCCTTGGCTATGCGCCGGTAGCGTCGCAGCCTCCCTGCTGATGCTTGCCACGCTGCTCGTGCTGCTTGCCACGCGAGGGCTCGGGCACTTCTGGCCTGCCACGTTAGAAGAGATCACCCTTCACTCTGGCGAGACGGTGATCGGGCAGCCGGTGCGTGAAGCTCCTCTGCCTAATACACAAGGTATGGAGCGTCTCTACTTTACCGGCAACCGGGATGTAGACGGCGCAAGCTGGCGCTGGGTGGCGGTGGATGACATCGCACAAAAGGCGGCACCCAACGATATCGTTCGGCTCGAACGCACTCCGTGGGGGGACTTTATCGGCCGTTTAGTGGCCGTCGAGAGCGCCGATGAGCGGCTGGAAGGCCAGGCCGCTTGGGCATTTTTAAACAGCGCGCTTGCTCTGCCCGTCAGTCAGCGCCCAGATGCACAGCTCCAGCTAACCACCGCCAATGGCCAAACCGTGACGCAGCCACTGGCCAGTATCACGCTGTTTCAAACCCCTAACGCCATGTCATGGGGGCAGAAAGTAGCGGCGTGGAGCCAACGCATTTGGCAGTTCTTGAGTGAAGGGCCCCGCGCTGCCAATACCGGCGGTGGCGTCTGGCCAGCTATCTTTGGCACGGTATTGATGGTGATTCTGATGTCGGTCATCGTGACGCCCTTTGGCGTGCTGGCCGCCATTTATCTCAATGAAATCGCTCATCAAAATCGCCTGACCCATTTAGTGCGTATCGGCGTGCGCAACCTCGCGGGGGTGCCCTCGATTGTGTATGGCGTCTTTGGGTTGGGGGTGTTTGTTTACGGCATCGGCGGCTCTATCGACAGCTGGTTTTTTGATGACGCGCTGCCTTCGCCCACGTTTGGAACGGGCGGCCTACTGTGGGCGTCGCTCACCCTGGCACTATTGACGCTCCCCGTGGTGATTGTCGCCACTGAAGAGGGTTTGGCACGCATTCCTGCCGCACAGCGGGAAGGCGCGGTGGCATTGGGAGCAACCCGCCTAGAAACGCTCACCCGCGTGGTGCTGCCCATGGCGACCCCTGCCATGCTGACCGGGGTGATTTTGGCAGTGGCACGCGCGGCGGGCGAAGTCGCCCCGCTGATGCTAGTGGGCGTTGCAAAGCTAGCCCCACAAATGCCCGTGGATGGAGAGTTTCCTTATATCCATCTTGAGCGCAAGTTTATGCACCTCGGCTATCATTTATTTGATACCGCTTTTCACGGTGAAGATGTACAAGCCGCCATCCCGCTGGTGTTTGCCACCGCCCTACTATTAGTACTGATTGTGCTGGCGCTTAATCTAACTGCCATATTTCTGCGTCATTATTTAAGGCGTCAACGAGGAAACGAATGCTAGCGTTATCGTCCGCCAACCCGACTCAAGCACCGGTAACCCGCTTTCCAGACGAGGCCTGTTGTTTGAGTATCAACCAGTTTCACCTCGCTTATGCGGGGAAAACGGCGTTGCGCGACCTTACGTTAGAGGTACCGCGTCACCGGGTCACCGCGTTTATCGGCCCCTCTGGCTGTGGAAAATCGACGCTGCTGCGAGCTATCAACCGGCTGCACGACCTGAATGAGTCGGTCACGCATCAGGGCACGATTCAGCTAGAAGGTCAGGATATCCATCAAGCACAGATGAACGTAACCGAACTGCGCCGCCGCGTGGGCATGGTGTTTCAAACGCCCAACCCGTTTCCGATGTCTATCTATGAGAACGTCGCTTTTGGGCTGCGCCTGCAAGGGCGTCTGCCCAAACGCAAGCGAGACGATATTATCGAATGGGCGCTCACCTCGGCCGCTTTGTGGGATGAGGTAAAAGACCGCCTGCACCGTTCGGCGTGGCAGTTATCCGGTGGCCAGCAGCAGCGTTTAGTGATTGCCCGCACGCTGGCCGTGCAGCCCGATGTGTTGCTGCTGGATGAACCCGCCTCGGCGCTCGACCCTATTTCTACGCTTAAAATTGAAGAGTTGATTCGTAACCTGAAATCCCAGCTTACGCTGGTGCTGGTTACCCACAATATGCAGCAAGCCGCACGGGTATCCGACTACACGGCTTTTTTGCAGCAAGGTGAACTCGTTGAATACGGGCCAACGGATCAAGTGTTCACCAACCCGCGTTTACAACGCACCGAAAACTACATCACCGGCCGCATAACCTAGGCCCAACCGACGTTACGTCAGGAGTGCTCAATGGATATTACGAGCGATACCCACAGCCAGCATATCTCTCGCCAGTTCAACCAGGAGCTGGAAGAGCTGAAAACCCACCTGATGGCCATGGGCGGTCTGGTGGAAAAACAGGTGCAAGACGCCGTTCACGCCCTGCTGGAAGGCGACAGCCGCCTGGCTGAAAAAGTGCGCGATAACGACCGCCAAGTGAACGACCTGCAACTGCAGATCGATGACGAGTGTACCCGTGTACTGGCCCGCCGCCAGCCGGCCGCTTCTGACCTACGCTTAGTACTTGCCGTCATTCGCGCCACTTCAGACCTAGAGCGCATTGGCGATGAGGCGAGCAAAATTGCCCGCAACGCCCTGCTGCTGAGTGAAAACAGCGGCAGCATTCGCGGTCTGGTCGAAGTGCGTCACATCAGTGAACACGTGCGTAAGATGCTGCGCGATGCCCTGACGGCCTTTGCCCGCTTCGATACCGAACTGGCCATGCAGGTTGTGCGTGAAGATGAGTCGGTGGATGACGAATACGGCAGCGCCATGCGTTCTCTAATGACGTTCATGATGGAAGATTCGCGCTCGATCAGCTCGGTGCTCAGCATCATGTGGGTACTGCGGGCACTGGAGCGTGTGGGCGACCACGCCAATAACCTGGCGGAGTACGTGGTCTACCTGGTGAAAGGCTTGGATATTCGCCACAGCGACCCCGACACCTTAGATCAGGAGGTGCTTAAAAAGTCTTGACCTAGCGGGTAATTCCTCCTGCAATACGCCCAGATGACACATCTGGGCGTTTTTATTTAAGGAGCAAGCATGGTGGATGCGATGACGGCGTTGAGCCAAGGCACACGCTTGGTGTATCAGAAAGGGCTGCGGCGCTATATTTTCCTGCCGATCCTGGTCAATCTCATCGTGTATGCCAGCATGCTGAGCGTGGTGTTCAACCGCTTTGATGGCTGGCTAGACAGTGCCATGACCATGGTGCCCAGCTGGTTGGAGTGGCTCTCTTGGCTTATTTGGCCGCTATTTTTCATCAGCCTATTGGTGGTGATCTTTTTTACCTTCACCCTCGTTACCCACCTGATTGCCGCACCGTTTTACGGCTTTTTAGCCGCAAAAGTTGAGCGCCAGGCCACCGGCCGTGAGCCGCTGGATGATCGCGGGCTGGCTAAAACGGCCGTCGATGCGCTGGGGCGCGAGCTGGTCAAGCTCGGCTACATTCTACCGCGCATGGTGGCGCTGTTTATTATCAGCTGGATTCCAGGCCTCAACCTGCTGGCCCCCCTGTTATGGGCGCTGTTTTCCGCCTGGGTGATGGCGATTACCTACCTTGATTACCCGATGGATAACAACAAGGTCACGTTTCGCGATATGCGCAGCCGCCTATCGCGCCGCTGGTGGCCCAGCCTCACCTATGGCGGGCTGGTCATGCTGGTCACCTGGATACCGCTAGCCAATCTGTTTTTGATTCCCGGTGCCGTTGCCGGTGCGGTGCTGATGTGGGATGGCCATTACCGAGACGCCCAAGATGTGGCTAAGTCGTAGCGTCATCCAATGCATAGACGCAAAAAACCCCGCCTAGGCGGGGTTTTTAGTGGTAACGCTGGCTTACCAGCGGATACCGTCACCTTCGTCGCGGTTCAGCTCGTTGGCATCATAGCCCGCTTTACTCGTCGTACTGCTGTCAGAATCACTGGCGCTGCTTGAAGTGGAGTAGTCGAACGTATCACCTTCATCGCGGGTCAGGTCGCTGCCAGAGTACTGAGCCGGACCAGAGGTGTTGTGCGAGCTAGGCTGCACCACATCGTGGCCTGCAGAGCGGTCTTTGTTCAGCTCGATGGACGTATGGGCAAAGGCCATTGGGCTTGCCACTAAGCCAAACGCAACGCCTAACACAGCTGTTTTTTTAGCGAATTCTTTAAATAGCATAGTTTACTACTCCCTTAATATGGAGCCAGTCAGCGTAGGCTTAAGAACAATCAGGGCGCCTACGACTAATGGCTAACATTACATTTAGTTATTGCATCTGCGATGCCAAAAAACCTATAAAAACAAAAAATATATTAAAATCAATCACATAAAATATAATTTTTGTGCGCAATACAAATTTGCGCACGTATTATTTGCTCAAAATTATTGTGCAATAATGACACATGCGTCAGTTAAGTGACTCCAATTGACCCACTGACTTGCCATCTGGCTGGGTGCGACATGAAAAGCATCTGCTTGAGAGTATGCGCCACGGTGGGGGGTTTGTCTTTGTATCAGGTAGGCACAAAAAATTAGACCCCGCAGGGCGGGGTCTTGATCACTCTTACTTATCAACGATACTGACGTCTGGCTTCCTCTCCTTTTGCGGGACTCCAACCTTGGAATTTACCCTCACCAGCGTATTGATCGTTTTTAGATTCGTTCCGTGAATCTCAGAGCATCCATGCTTATAGGACATCCTTGCCCGTCAAATGCTCACTCCTAAGCGTAAGAGTTTTTTACAGCTTTGCAAAAAATTGTCACCAATTACATGCCGCTATTTTCTTCAGGTAGCTCTTCGGTGCTGTCAAAGGTAGCATCCGAGTCGTCGCTCATGGAATTCGGCTCCATGTCGCTGGCGTTGTCGCCCTCGTCATGGGTTAAATTTTGTGTGTCGTGATCAGACGACATCGTTGAATCACTAGACTGAGATTCTACTGGCTGCTCATCCGGTGAGATGTTATCTGCTGGATCTGCAGGCTCTTGAGCCATTGCAAGTGGGCTAGCTACTAAGCCGAACGTTACACCTAAAATACCAGCTTTCTTGAGTAGTTCCTTGGACATCATATTCCGTCTCCTCGATCGCTGTGAAATACCGCTTTTTAAGGAAGAGTGACTCGTCGTCTTACCAGTTCCTGCGGTAGTCTTCCTTACTAAGTAAGTTGCAGCCGTTGTGCCAACTATTTCTATTAAAAACAAAAAAACTTAAAAAACATGTATTTATATAGAAAAAGATATGCCAACTAGCTTTCCAGCGCAGGCTCAAACCGTCCATTAACTGGCTACATATGACACATGCGCGGTGTTTGACCATATTTGCATGCCAATATGGCACACTTATACATAGGTTATGCAAACAGAGAGAAGAGGGGACCGACTTGAAGCCGGGTTAGTCGTTAACGACACGGGCAGGAGGGAATACACAACGGAAAAGAGCGCCTTCACCTGGCAACGACTCTACTTGAAGCTGCGCATCATGACGCAGCAAAACATGCTTCACAATAGCAAGGCCAAGCCCCGTGCCGCCGGTGGCCGTGCTGCGCCCTTTATCAACGCGATAGAAGCGTTCCGTCAGGCGAGGGATATGCACTGGATCAATTCCCTCACCGTCGTCATCTACCTCAATACAAGCGCTACCGCTGGGCATCGCTGCCCAACGAAGCGTGATTTGGCTACCAGCAGGTGTGTAACGTATCGCGTTGAACGCTAGGTTCGAAATAGCGCTGCGTAGTTCCTGCTCACTGCCCACCAAGCGCGCCTCACACTCGAGCACGATCTGTACATTATGCTGCTGGTTAGAAAGCGCCAGCGCATCGCGACGAATACTCTCAAGCATAGGCCCTACGGCTAATGGCTGATGATCTTCGCCACCTCGGTCAATTTCAAGCCGCGAGAGCAGCAGCAGGTCATTCACCAAGTTCTGCATGCGCTTGGTCTGCTCTTCCATCTGGCCAATGCCTTTGCCCAGGCGCGGCGGCAACAGCTCTTTAAGGTCACCGTAGGTTTCCAAATAGCCAGAAAGAACCGTCAGCGGGGTGCGCAGCTCGTGGGAAACATTGGCTACGAAATCGCGGCGCATCTGCTCCAGACGGTGAAGACGGGTAATATCCCGCGCCATCACCAAACGCTCATCATCGCCATACAGAGTAATTTGATACTGAAGGATGCGGCGCTCATCGATAGGCGAGGTCAGTGTTAACGGTTCGCCATACTCACGGGCGTTGAAGTAGCTAATAAAACGAGGGTCACGCAGAAGATTGGTAATATGCTGGCCACGGTCATGGGCTATTTGCAGGCCGAGCATTTCTGTCGCGGCGCTGTTCCACCACTCTAGGTCGCCGTGGCGGTCTAGCATGACGACGCTGTCGCGCATCGCTTCAGAAGACTCTTGGATACGCGCAAGCGTGGCGCGCAGGCGGTTTTGAGTGATGCGCTGGCTTTTTTGGTAACGGTAAAGGCGGTCAAATAGCTCGCCCCACATGCCCGCAGCAGCAGGAGGTTCATCGTGGGGATTGAGCGTTAGCCACTTGTAGAGCGCTCTAAGCTGGCGGAGTTGATACACCAAACAGAGCGTCAGACCCGCAGCTAACCCGAAACCGGGGTAACCCAGCAGCCATCCCAGGCACATCCCCAGGAAAGCCAGCCAGATAATTCGCCACAGTTCACGGCTCCACAAGCGCACAATTACACCCGAGCAGAGAAACGATACCCAGTGCCGCGCACTGTTTGGATGAGGTTCTGGTGCGCTTCACCTAGCGCTTTGCGCAACCGGCGAATATGCACATCCACCGTACGCTCTTCCACATACACGTTACCGCCCCACACCTGATCAAGCAGCTGGCTACGGGTATAAGCGCGCTCTTGGTGGGTCATAAAAAACTGCAGTAAACGGTACTCGGTGGGGCCCATCTCTAGTGCTTTACCGTAAGCACTCACTCGATGGCTGATGGGGTCCAGCAGCAATCCGTTGATTTCGATAGGGTCTTCCACACCGCGTGGGGTTGCTCGGCGCAGCACGGCTTTCAGACGCGCCACCAGTTCACGGGGTGAAAACGGCTTAGTGATGTAATCATCTGCGCCAGCTTCTAGCCCCTGAATTTTATTATCCTCTTCGCCTTTGGCGGTGAGCATAATAATAGGCAGTTCGGCGGTGGCTTCTTCGCGCTTGAGGCGGCGGGCCAGCTCAATGCCGCTGGTACCTGGCATCATCCAGTCCAGCAGCAGTAAGTCGGGCTGGTGGTCGACCACCATCGCGTGGGCATCCTGGGCGTTGTCCGCTTCAAGCACGCGATAGTCAGCCATTTCCAGCGCCACAGCGATCATCTCGCGAATGGGCGCCTCATCATCGACAATCAGTACGGTCTTGGCGGTCATTCCAGGGCCTCACGGTGTTCTATGAAAACTCGTTTATGCGAAAACAGTTCAATGACATGTCTGTGACGATAACACCATGACTTAATGACAATTCTATGACACCCAGCGGAATTAACCAGCCATAGGCCACCAACTCAGTACAAATCCGGCAAATACCAGCAGCCCCGACCAGTGGTTATTCAGAAACGCCTGGAAGCAGCGGTCGCGGTCACGGTGAAAAATTAACCGCTGCTGATGGGCAAACGTCGCGGCCATGCCTGCCAAACCCAGCCAGAAAAAACCGCCTAACCCAACCCGTATACCTACCCAGATCAGCAGCGCCAGCGTCGCCAACTGCAGCAGGCCAATGATGAAACGGTCGGCGCTGCCAAACAGCACCGCAGTGGATTTAATGCCAATTTTCAGATCATCATCGCGATCCACCATGGCGTACTGGGTATCGTAAGCCACCGTCCAGAGTAAGTTGGCGCTGAACAGTATCCACGCCTCAAGCGGCACGTGGCCAAGCACGGCACCAAACGCCATCGGGATCGCCCAGGAGAACGCCGCTCCCAATACCACCTGGGGAAAGTGGGTGTAGCGCTTCATAAACGGATAAATAAACGCCAGCAGCACCCCACCCACAGAGAGCAGTACCGTAAACCCGTTGGTCAGCAGCACTAAAATAAAGGCGGCGGCTACCAGCGCCACAAACAGCAGCTGCGCTTCGGTTTCGCTAATTCGCCCGGTGGCCAGAGGTCGATGCTTGGTGCGTTTCACATGGCCATCAACGTGGCGGTCGGCGTAGTCATTCACCACGCAGCCTGCGGCGCGCATGACATACACACCGGCAATAAAAATCAGCAGTACATCACGGCCCGGCACGCCCTCTGACGCGACCCACAGCGCCCAAAGTGTGGGCCACATCAGCAGCCAAGTGCCAATGGGCCGGTCCAAGCGCATTAGCTGTAAAAAGTCTGCCACTCGGGCCCACCCGATCGGGCGCAACAGAGAACGGTCCATGCTCATGCTTACCTCGTCAAAAAAGCTGCTGCGTTAGCCTAGCGCGACGGAAGGCCCAGCGCATCCGCCATGGTAGATAAAAAATACTCCTGAACCAGTAACGAAAGCCCGCCATGTTCAAA
The DNA here is from genome assembly GCF_046536035.1 of Halomonas sp. SIMBA_159. NCBI lineage: Bacteria > Pseudomonadati > Pseudomonadota > Gammaproteobacteria > Oceanospirillales > Halomonadaceae > Halomonas > Halomonas sp. SIMBA_159. Next base: position 27,945 of record NZ_JAWJBT010000001.1, on the reverse strand, counting down.
GACAGAGCGCCGCCCCCATAAGCTATTGGCCGATAGCCCCGGCTGCTGGTGGGTAAAACGTGGCGGCGTCGCTGTGGCTTCCAGCGGCCCGCGAACCAAATCGGGCTGCTGAAATAGCCAACTGCCTAACGAGCGTTCACCCAACTTCCCCAAACCTTTCCCCTGTAGCTGGTGAAGCGGGGCCACCGAACGCGCTACCACCCACGGCGTTTCATCAATACACAGTGCCACCTCGCGCAGCCACGCGTAACGGCGAGGAGCAATGCTTAGAGCCAAGGCTTCATCGCGCTGGGGCAGGCCAATGGTTTGACGCAGCAAGCGCACCCGAAACGTTCCAGGCTCGCCAGCGGCCACAAGGCGCGCGGTTAAGGAATCCGTGGACGCTACCCACTGCCACCAAGGCGCGCTCATGGCTGGCTGAGCGGCGGCCACGGGCAGCCACTGAGGGAAGAGCGAAAACGCAGGTGTGGATAACACAGGGGCGGTCACCTAGGCCTCCAAGGCGGTCAATTCAGAGCGGGCTAGTGTAACATGGTGGCTTTACAGGCTTTTGTTCCACCGACGTTTGGTGACGGTATGCCCGACTCACACACGACATCTTCCAGAACACCTCATCACCACGCCGCGCTGGTGATTGTGGGCACTGGCATGGCAGGCGTTGGCCTAGCCCGCACGCTGCGACGCCAAGGGGATACGCGCACAATTACGCTGGTCAGCGCTGACAGCGGCGATGATTACAGCAAACCGCTGCTGTCGACAGGCTTCGCCAAGCGCTTGAGCCCTGACAAGCTCGCCCAGCGCAGCGCTGAAGCGCTCGCCGATGAATTAAACGCACATATCGTTACCCACACCCACGTCACGCAACTGGATGTGGATAACCTCGTACTGCAACTCAGCAGCGGAGCAACGCTTGGCTACGATGAGCTAGTGCTCGCCACCGGCGCGGCCCCTCGCACGCCATTTCACATACCGAGCGAGCTGGCCGAGCGCTGCTTTACCGTCAACGACTTAGATGACTACCGCCGCCTACACGCAGCGCTCAACCAGCCTACCCGCGTGGCGATTATTGGCGCCGGATTAGTCGGCTGTGAATTCGCCAACGACCTGCACGCAGGGGGGCACCAAGTCACTCTGATTGCGCCAGAGCGCGCTCCGCTGCCGCGCCTGCTTCCCGAGCCGTTAGGCCATGCGCTGGCCGACACCTTCCAAGCAGCGGGCATTCGCTTGGCGCTAGGGCGCACCTTAGCAACATTCTCCCAAGATGCTGATAACGACTTGGCGCTGCGGCTAGACAATGGCGAGCGCCACACGGTCGATATCCTCCTATTAGCCACTGGCTTGGTACCCCGCACGCAGCTTGCCGAAGCGGCCGGGCTGAGCGTCAGCCCCAGCGGCATACAGGTTAACCGGCAGCTACGCACCAGCCATCCGCATATCTATGCGCTGGGCGACGTGGCCTGTATCGACGGCGTGAATGCAATGTACGTACAGCCCCTGCAGGCCAGTGTAAAAGCGCTGGCCGCGACGCTGGGAGGCTCCCCAACATCGGTGAGCTTTGGCGCTTGGCCAGTGATGGTTAAAACGCCGTTATTGCCCGTCGTGGCTTACCCACCGGCTCAGCCGCCGGAGCACTGGCGAATTGAAGGCGACGGCGATGATTTTACAGCGCTAGCCGAAGATAAAGACGGACGTTTGATTGGTTTTGCGTTGACAGGCAGCTGCGTGAGAAGGAAAGTGGAGCTTTCCAGAGCTGCCCCAGCCCTGCTAGGCTGATTTGCGCCGCATTCACGACTAGGCTAAAGAGGCTCTGCCTGCTGGGGTGGAATGAGCTGAGCTACCGACAACATTGATGTTTGTTTTTTCACAAGGGAGATTCCTTTATGCGCAAACCTGAACTCGCTGCTGCTATTGCTGAAAGTGCTGACCTGTCTAAAGACAAAGCGGGCCAAGTCCTCAATGTCATCCTGGACGAAATCACCAACAGCGTCGCCAAAGGCGAAGACGTTGCCCTGATCGGCTTTGGCACCTTCACCGTTCGCGAGCGCGCTGCCCGCACCGGTAAAAACCCGCAAACCGGCGCTCCGCTGCAAATTCCGGCCAGCAAAAACGTGGCGTTTAAGCCCGGCAAAGCACTCAAGGACGCTGTTTCCTAATGAAGCTTTCGCTGACGCTGTGGCTGCTGGGCTTTATGCTCAAGCGTGCCCTGCGCCGCAAGCCGCGCTTTCGTGAGCAGCTTGAACGCATGCGCGGCCTCGACTGGGGTGTTGCCACGGAAGACCTAAGCATTGCCCGCTACTACCGGATGACGCCTAACGGCGTCACCACCGGAAAAGGGCTGCCCGTCGATCTAGACCTTGAGCTACGCTTTCGCGACCAAGACGCTGCGCTGCGCATTCTCAAGAAGCCTACCCAGCAGGCATTTCTAGACGGCATGGTGGCAGGAGACGTCCGCCTCGTCGGCGACTCCTCCGATATGAACAAGCTGCAAAAACTGCTGAAGTATCTATAGAAAAGTACGTGAATAGAAGTACTTATAAAGAAGTACCTATAGCAATGCTTTGCAGCCTAGCACGATCAGTGAAGGGTCAATCCCGCAGAGGTATAACAGGTATCGATGGACATACCTCATCAACGCTTAGTGTACTTCCGCGTTACCCTTGAGTCTGGCTCTGTGCGCCGCGCGGCGGCGCGCTTGGATATCGCTCCCTCGGCGGTCAGCAGGCAAATTGCGCTGCTGGAAGAAGCCCTGGGGGCGACGCTCATGGAGCGCCAACGCGATGGCATTTCACCTACTCCGGTGGGTGAAATGCTGCTTGAGTACTGCGAGCGTCGCGGTGCCCTTGATGAAGGCTTTATTGCCTCGCTTGAATCCTATCAGCGCATGGAAACTGGCAAGATATCGCTCACCGTCGGTGAAGGGTTCGTCAGTGACTTAGTGGCCTCCCCCCTGCACGAATTTACTCAACGCTATGCGGGCATCCAGCTCGATATCCATACGGCAGGCACCTCGGGCATCATTGATGCGATTGTGGGTGATCACAGCCACATCGGCTTGATGTTCCATGAACGGACGCATCCCCAACTTCGTTTCTGGTCCTCCAGCCCTCAACCGTTGATGGCAATTTTACCGCCCAATCATCCATTAACCTGCCAAACGTCGCCGCTCACGCTGACCCAGCTTAGCGACCAGCCCATGGCCATGTGGGACACCACCCATGGCGTGCGCCAGATGGTCGACCAAGCCTTCCAGCAGTCTCGCATCGCGCCGCGTATGGCCATGAATACCAACTCCATGGTGATTCTGGCGCAATATGTACGCAGCGGCATGGGCATTACCCTGCTGCCTGCTTTTGCCGTTGCGCACGATTTAGAAGTAGGAACGCTGGTGGCACGGCCGGTCGATCATCCTCTGTTTCAACGCTCACAGGCCCACATGGTCACGCGGGTAGGACGCCAACAGCCTAAGGCCAGCATCCTGCTACTGCGCCATCTACAGCGCTGGATGCAGGCCTTCCGCGACCCAGCGTTACATCAGCCAACACCACTGCCGTAACCAAACGCCACGCTGGCCTCTGGCGCGGTTTCCACCCATACGCTTTGCGGCACGGTATATTCGCGTAGGCCATCCAAACCACTGGAGCGGCCAAAACCGCTGTCTCCGAAACCACCAAACGGCGACATGACGCTGATCGCCTTATAGCTATTGATCCATACCGTACCGGCACGCAGTTGCCCGGCGACACGATGCGCCCGCGCCACATCCTGGCTCCATACCGCACCCGCCAAGCCAAAACGGGTCTCGTTGGCGAGCTGAATGGCTTGCCCTTCCCCGTCAAAGGCCATAGCGACCAGTACCGGGCCGAAGACCTCTTGTTGGGCGATTTCCATATCAGGCGTGACATCGACCAGCACGGTAGGGGCGATAAAGTAGCCCTGGGCTTCGTCAGACAAGCCTTCAGGACGTTTGCCCCCGGTGAGCACTCTCGCGCCTGCCGCTTCGGCGGCCTCAATCATGCGAGTGACCTGCTCAAATTGGCGGCGATTCTGTAGCGGCCCCATGCGCGTCGCTTCATCGCTGGGTAACCCCACCACAATTTGTTCTGCCGCCCGCGCCAAGCGGCGGGTGACTTGCTCAAACACCGAGCGCTCAATTAATAAGCGCGAGCCCGCCACACAGCTTTGGCCCGCAGCGGCAAAAATGGCCGCTTGGGCACCGGCAACGGCTTCGTCTAATTTGGCATCGGCAAACACAATATTGGCGGATTTACCGCCCAGTTCTAATACGCTGGGCACCAAGCGGCGGGCCCCCGCTTCGGCAATCATCCGCCCACTTTGGGGGGAGCCGACAAATACCAATTTACTGATAACAGGGTGGTCGGTTAGCGCCGCGCCGGTCGTTTTGCCCAGCCCATTAACAATATTGATCAACCCTTTAGGCAAGCCGCCACTTTCGAGCTGTTTAGCAATCACTACCGAGGTGAAGGGCGTCAGCTCAGAAGGCTTCAGTACCACGCCATTCCCTGCTGCAATGGCCGGGGCCAGCTGCCAGGCGCAGGTAAACATCGGCGCGTTCCACGGGGTAATCTGCCCCACTACCCCATAGGGCACGTGGCGCACATAGTTAAGATGCGAGGTAGGCACTGGAATCACTTCGCCGTGCTGCTTGTCGCACCAGCCCGCATAGTATTCAAACATCTCCCGTACTTTGCCTACTTCAGCCCGGCAGTCACGAATTGGCTTACCGGCAACAACGCTTTCCAGCTGCGCCAGCGCTTCTTCATGCCCCTCTAGCCGACGTATGGCAGCATTCATGCGCCGCCCACGCTCGCTGGCAGTGAGCGCCATCCACTCGCGCTGCCCCCGCTGCGCTGCTTGAGTGGCGCGTTCAATCAACCCAGCGCCCGCATCACGGTAGCTCGCCAGCGCTTCGCCAGTGGCCGGGTTAATCAGGGTGATCTCTTCGCCTTCTCCGGCGACTAAAGCGCCATCAACCCAGTTGCTTAGCAACGTGTCGGCGGCGAGGCCGAAGCCTTTCAGCAGCTCTGTAAGATGGTTGCAGGCGTATTGGCTGAGTGAGTTCATTGGTTCCCCTCCGCTTGGCTGGCACGGGCTAAAATCGGCGTGGTGATATGGTTAAAGTCGTCGCTATCGGTGGGCTGTTCAGGGTTGGCGTGCCAAGCATCTACAACAGCTTGTAGCAGCGGTAAGGGAATGCCCAACTGCTTAGCGGCATCCCGGGCCAAGCGCAGATCTTTACGCATCAAGCCCGTGGTAAAGCCTGAATCGAAGCGCTCGCTCAGCACCCACTCGGGGAAGTTCACCTCACTGATGGCGCTGCCCCCGGAGCCGCTATTGATGCCCGCCAAACAGGCGGCGGGGTCAACGCCCGCTTTGGCTGCCATCGCCACAGCTTCAGCGGTGGTGATTAAGTGCGCCGCACACAGGTAGTTATTGGCAAGTTTTACCACGTGACCGCTGCCTGGGCCGCCCACATGGGTGCGCTTGGCCGAAATAGCTTCCAGCATCGGCATGACCCGCTCAATGGTGGTGTCATCACCGCCTAACAGCATGCCCAACTTGCCACTCGCCGCGCCTTTAGGGCCGCCGCTTACCGGGGCATCCAACCAGTGAAGCCCTGCGGCCGTCACTTTTTCGGCTAATTCACGACTAACAGCAGGGTCGCTGGTGGAGGTATCCACAATCACACTGCCTTTCGGTGCTAGCGTGAGTAGGCCTGGGGAGTGTTCGATCACCTCACGCACATGAGCAGAGGTGGGCAGCGAAAGCAGATACACATCGCTTGGGGGCAAGGCATTGGGAGCCACCACGGCGAGTCCAAGGCCTTCGAGTCGTGCCCGTGCTACGTCAAACACATCGCTGCCCGTGACGGCAAAGCCTGCCGCTTGAAGGGTGAGCGCCATATTGCCGCCCATCTGACCCAACCCAACCACGGTGATCGATAAAGGGTTCGCAGCTAAAGACATGATTAAACTCCTTTCAATGCCATATTCTGGGTAAACGCTCCCCTACCCAGTGGGCATCAGAGAGCGAATCAACGCGTTAAGTCACGGTGACGACCTAGACGAGCAGTGCCCTTACCAGCTCTACCCAGTAGCGCGTCCCTAGCGGTAACAGCGCATCGTTAAAGTCGTAGTGGGGGTTATGCAGCGACGCGGAATCCTCGCCGTTCCCCATCCAGATGTAAGCACCGGGCCGTTCGGCAAGCAGAAATGAGAAATCCTCAGAAGCCATGCTGGGCGGCGGGTTACGCAGCACGTTGTCTTGGCCTAACAAACCTTCCAATACCGTGGCACAGTGCTGTGCGTGCTCTGGCGTATTGATCGTGGCGGGGTAGCAGCGCTGGTAATCTAGCTCAACGGTTAAGCCATGGAAGTCGGCTAAGCTGGCAATCGCCTGTTTAAAGCGTGCCTCTAAATGCTCTTTCAGCGCCATATCAAAACAGCGTAGCGTGCCGCGCAGCGCCACCTGCTCGGGAATCACATTAAACGTGTCTCCCGCATGAATGCTGGTGAAGCTCAGCACCGCCGATTTATCCGGAGGCGTTTCGCGGCTCACCAGTCCTTGCAGTTGGCTAATCAGCTGGCAGCTCGCCAGCACGGTATCAATGCCTAAATGCGGCATCGCGGCGTGGCAGCCTTTACCGGTGAGCGTCAGGCTAAAAATATCAAACGCGGCCATCACATCGGTATCGTGCACCGCCGCAACCCCCACGGGCAGCCCGGGCCAGTTGTGCAGGCCGTACACCGCATCCATCGGGAAGCGTTCGAACAGGCCCTCTTCGACCATCACCCGACCGCCGCCCGCGTTCTCCTCGGCGGGCTGGAAGATAAACACCACCCGGCCTTTGAAATCAGGCTGCTGCTTTAGCGCCCAGGCAGCACCGAGCAGCATGGTGGTGTGGCCGTCGTGACCGCAGGCGTGCATTTTCCCAGGCGTTTGCGAAGCATAGGCAAGCCCTGTCTCTTCGCGGATATCCAGGGCGTCGATATCGGCCCGCAGGCCGATGGTTTTGCCTTCACCCTGTTGACCGTCTAAAGCGGCCACCACGCCCGTTCCGGCGATGCCAGTGGTCACCTCAAAGCCCCACTCATCAAGCAGTGCGGCAATACGTGCGCTAGTGCGATGCTCCTCAAACGCCGTTTCCGGGTGCTGGTGGAAATCGTGTCGCCAGGCGGTCAGTTCTTCGCTATCAGGCAAGGGTATTGATATCGCCATTTTGTATTCCTTAAAGCATCACGTGGGCGACCACCGCCGAACCAATAAAGGTGCCGGTGAAGACGAGCAGAGCCACAATGACCAGCTTCCAACCGGTCTGCTTAAACATCGAGAACTCACGGTTAGTCAGTGCTAGCCCTGCATACGCCAGCACGGGCGTGACGACCGCCAAGAAATTCACCTCTGCCAACTGCGCGATAATCCAGCCATTCCCCGGGAAGACGGGCAGCGTCGCGATGATGCTAATCAGCGACACCCAGGCCACGCTGGGCAGGTAAAAAGGGCATAGCCGCCCGATCACTAAGCCGATAATGACCATGACATACAAAATCAGCATGCCAGGCAGCGCATCCCACAGCGGCGAGCCGTTGACGATGTTGCTAAACCATGCCGCCACACAGACAGCCGCCAGCACCAGTGCCGTTTTACCTAGCTGATTTTCAGGGCGCAGCTCTTTTAATGCCTCAGCGTCGAACTGATCGATCGTGCTTTCATGAGTTTTCATGGCGAATCTCCTGACGGGTACCCTTCAAGCGCTTAAACATCCACTCGGTGACCGGTAGGGCAATAAAGAGCGATACATACAAGCCCGTGGCATAGGTCAGCAAATTGCTGGCCCCGGCAAACGCAAGCAGCTCATCTTTGGCCGCAGGCACGGCTTCAGCCAACGCGGCGGAGCATGCCGCCACCATGCTGCCACTGCCCACACCACAGGCCATGGCCAGCGCGCGGATATCGAGAATGTCCAGCGAGGCGATGTAACCCGCCATCAGAGCGAAGTAGAGCGTACCGAACATGGTGCCAACGACGTATACCCCCATAATGCCGATACCTTCAGGGCTTCTTAGCCCGTAACGGTCTGAAATAATGGCAATGTTGGGTTCGCGAGCAATTGAATACGTAGCGCCAATCGCTTCCCTGCCCATTTTGAGCACGAGTACCGCAAAAGGCAGCGCGATCAGCATGGTGCCAAGATTGCCCAGTTCTTGAAGAATCAGCGCAGGACCAGCGGCGATAATTTGCTCTATCGCAGGCCCAATAGTAGAACCAAACTTGGCAATAAACGGCAGGATGGCGATCAGAATGATCGGACCTGCCGCATTACTGACCGGCTTGGGAATGACCTTGCCCATTGCTGAAAAGAGATGAGGATTAAAAAGAACGCCAATGATGAAGGCGAAAAGGAGCGGTAGTAACAATAACGTTCCCGGCCCAAGCGGAATCCGAATGATGCCTATCCACTCAGAAAAAAGTGACGTCATTATCACCAGCAGATGAAGACGCCAGTCCAGCAGCAGTTTTAGATCCATGGGAGTGATCCTGTTTTTTTTAGAGTCACTCCGAGTATCGAAAGGTTACTGTTTCAATAATAGCGCTTTGGTGCACTAATTTTTAGAACACATAGACGATCTAAAATCAGCGTTGATAGGTAGCGAACGACATCATCGTTGTGATGCATCTATACTAGACAAGACTAAAGTCTAACATCAATTTTTATAAGAGCCTCTATGCCCCTCACCCTTTCCCTGCGCCGCCTTTGGACATTGGACAAGTTCGCCTACAGCCTGCGGGTGTTTATCGCCTTCAGCGGGGCACTGCTGTTTAGCGGGCTGGCAGGGGATGTGGCGCTGGTCATTCCGCTGTTTCTGGGCATTATTGCCAGCGCCTTATCAGAAACCGACGACAGCTGGCAGGGGCGTTTACAGGCCTTAGCCGTCACGCTGCTCTGCTTTGCCTCGGCGTCGTTTGTGGTGCAGTGGCTGTTTCCGTGGCCGTGGCTGTTTGCGGTGGGTTTGGCGGTCTCCACCTTCACGCTGATTATGCTGGGGGCGATTGGCCAGCGTTACGCGACGATTGCCTCCGGAACGCTAATTCTCTCGATCTACTCCATGATCAATATTGAACAGCACGGCGGTGTGGATGAGGACGTCGCCTCCCGCCAGCTGCTGCTGTTGGCCGGTGCCGCCTGGTACGGAGCAATTTCGGTGGTGTGGTGCGCGCTGTTCTCCCGCCAGCCGGTGAAACAGAGCATGGCGCGGGTGTATAAAGCTCTGGGCGAGTTTTTGATTTTAAAATCGGCGCTGTTCGAGCCGGTACGGGGCGTCGATGTAGAGGCCCGCCGCGTGGCGCTCGCCCGCCAGAATGGCAAGGTGGTGGATGCGCTCAATCAGGCAAAAGAGATGATCTTTCGCCGCCTGGAAGGCCAGCGCGGCAGCCGTAAGCTAAACCGCTACCTGCAAATTTACTTTATTGCTCAGGATATCCATGAGCGGGCAAGCTCCACCCACTACCCCTACAGCGCGCTCACTGAAGCCTTTTTCCACCATGACGTGCTATTTCGCTGCCAACGGCTGCTGGACCAGCAGGGCCGTGCCTGCCGCCAGCTAGCCAAGTCGCTGCTGCTCAACCGCCCTTTCAGTCACGAGCAGAGCGAGCAGGCGCTGGCCGACCTACGCGCCTCGATTGATAACCTCAGCGAGCGTGGCAAGCCCGAGTGGCGGCCGCTGATACGCCCGTTGAATGCGTTAGCGGACAACCTCACCACGCTCGAAGCGCAGATTGCCAGCGCCCACAACCCGGCTACCGGCAGCGAACGCCGAGACAGCGCGCTTTATGACCGCTCGCCCTCTAGCCTGCTCGAAGCCTGGAAACGGGTGCGGCTGAACTTCACGCTGGGTTCGCCCACCTTTCGCCACGCGTTACGCTTAACCACCGCGCTGGTGGTGGGCTACGGGCTGTTGCAGTGGCTCGACCCGCAGCAGGGCTTTTGGATTTTGCTCACCACGCTGTTTGTGTGCCGCCCTAACTTCGCCACCACCCGACGCTTTCTCTCCCAGCGGATTATGGGCACGGTGCTTGGGCTGATTGCAGGCTGGGTGTCTATCAGCCTGTTCCCCCAGCCGCTCATCCAGAGCATGATTGCGGTGGCGGCAGGCGTATCGTTTTTTGCCAATCGGGAAAAGCACTATGTGATTGCCACCGCCTCTATCACGCTGCTGGTGCTGTGCAGCTTTAACCAAGTGGGGGATGGTTTTGACCTGATCTGGCCACGGCTGTTTGATACCTTGATTGGCTCGCTGATTGCGGGGCTGGCGGTGTTTTTCATTCTGCCAGACTGGCAGGGCCGTCGCCTGTACCGGGAAGCGGCCAAGGTGCTGACCAATCACCGCCGCTATTTAGACGAGATTGTTCACCAGTATGAAGAGGGCAAGCAGGACGATCTGGCCTACCGCTTAGCACGGCGTAATGCCCATAACGCGGATGCGGCGCTCTCGACGCTGCTCACCAACATGCTCCATGAGCCGGGGCACTATCGTAAGCAGGATGCCGATAACGGGCTGCGCTTTTTGGTGCTCTCCAACACGCTGTTAAGCCACCTCTCCGCGCTGGGTGCCCACCGCCACCGGCTGGCAGACGATGAGGACGATGCCGCCTTAGTGCCCCTCGCCAAGCGAATTAGCGCCCTGTTAGAGCAACTGGCCGAGCAGTTGGATAAACGCCTGCCCGTGGCGCTACTGACCGAGCCTGCCAACGAGCTGCTGAGCCAGTTAGAGGAGCAAAGCGGCGCAGCGGAAGAGAAGGCCGTCACGCTCTATCGGCCCATTCAAAGCCAGCTGCGCCTAATTGCCAGTCAGCTTGGCCCGCTGAGCGGTGCCGCCAACCGATTAACAAGCCCAAGCGCCGAAAAGCTCCACGAACCTAACGCAGCGGTTTAACACCGCGCGCATACCCACGCCCTGCCGCTACACCTGCCCGTAGCGGCCTGCCGCTTCACCCAGCCAGCGGCGCACCAGCACGGCCGTCACCTCGGCGTTGCCCTGCAACGCCTGGGCTAGGGCGGTCACCCGCTCTAGCTGGTCGGCATCGCGCTCTAGATCGGCAATCTTCATTTGGGCAAGGCCGGTTTGGCGCGTGCCCAGCACTTCGCCGGGGCCACGGATTTCCAAATCTTTTTCGGCAATGCGGAAGCCGTCAGTGGTTTCCCGCATCACGCCGAGCCGCTCGCGGGAGCTTTTGGAGAGTGGCGGGTGATAAAGCAGCACGCAGAAGCTTTCGGTGCTGCCGCGCCCTACCCGACCGCGCAGCTGGTGAAGTTGGGAAAGCCCTAAGCGCTCCGGGTTTTCGATGATCATCAGGCTGGCGTTGGGCACATCTACGCCCACCTCAATCACCGTGGTGGCCACCAGTAGATCCAGCTCGCCGCTCTTGAAGGCGTCCATCACCTCGGCCTTTTCCGCGGCTTTCATGCGCCCGTGAATCAGCCCAACGGCTAATTCCGGTAGCGCTTGGGTCAGTTCTTCCCGGGTGACCTCGGCGGCCTGACATTGGAGCACCTCGGATTCCTCAATCAGCGTGCACACCCAATATGCTTGGCGGCCATCGCTGCAGGCGTTGCGGATGCGCTCGACCACTTCCGGGCGGCGCTCGTCAGAGACCACCACGGTTTTCACCGGTGTGCGCCCTGGCGGCAGTTCATCAATCACCGACACATCCAGATCCGCGTAGGCGCTCATGGCCAGCGTGCGAGGAATCGGCGTGGCGGTCATGATCAACTGGTGGGGGGTTAATCCGCCGGCTTCGCCCTTTTCACGCAGGGCAAGGCGCTGGTGAACGCCAAAGCGGTGCTGCTCATCGATAATCGCCAGCCCCAGGCACTGGAAGTGCACGTCGTCTTGAAACAGCGCGTGGGTGCCCACCACCATGCGCGCGCGGCCGTCGGCAATGGCGGCTTTGGCATCCAGCCGGGCCTTGCCTTTTAGCTTGCCCGCCAGCCACGCGACTTCGATGCCCAGCGGTTCAAACCATGCTTTAAAGGAGCGGTAGTGCTGTTCGGCGAGGATTTCCGTGGGTGCCATCATGGCCGCTTGGCAGTTGCCAGCCAGCGCCGAAAGCGCCGCCATGGCGGCCACCACAGTTTTGCCCGAGCCCACATCCCCCTGCACTAGGCGCAGCATGGGTGCGGGGCGGGCCAGGTCGAGGGCGATCTCTTCCAGCACCCGGCGCTGGGCACCGGTGAGCGCAAACGGCAGCTGGGCTAGAAAACGCGTTTGCAGGCTGCGCCCGGAGGGCAGCTCTGGCGCGCCGTCCGCCTGAATGCGCAGGCGCACTTCTCGCAGGCTAAGCTGATGGGCCAGCAGCTCTTCCAGGGCTAGCCGTCGCGTGGCGGGGTGAAGTCCCTGGGAAAGCTGCTCTAAATCCACATCCGGCGGCGGCTGGTGCAGCAGTTGCAAGCTGGCGTGTAGCCCCGGCAGCTGGAAGCGCTGGCGCAGCGCATCGGGAATCACATCGGGCAGCGCTTCGGGCGCTTGCTCTAGCAGGCGCAGCGCCTGCTGGGTTAGCGCCCGCAGGCGGGCTTGATGCAACCCTTCGGTAGTCGGGTAAATGGGCGTGTAGTACTCCTCGACCGGCGTCTCGCTGCCGCCGCTAAGCCGATACTCGGGATGATAAATCTCAAGCCCCGTCGCTCCCGCCCGCGCTTCACCAAACGCCCGAACGGTGACGCCGGGGCGCATCTGTTGCTGTTGAGCGGGCGAGAAGTGAAAAAAGCGCAGGCTTAAAATGCCGCTACCGTCGCGCAGGCGAATCAGCAGGCTGCGCCGCCGCCCCTTAACGATATCGCTGGCGGTCACCTCGCCCTCTACCACCGCTTCATGGCCTGCCCGCAGCAGGCCAATGGGGGTAAGTCGCGTGCGGTCTTGGTAACGCAGCGGCAAGTGGAACAGCAGGTCGCTGATGCGTTCCACGCCGAGCCGGGCGAGCTTAATCGCCAGCGCTTCCCCCACGCCCTTCAGCGCCGTGACTGGTGCAGACAGCTCACTCATGAGGGAGCATTCTTCTTATGCACCGGCTGCTGGCACTGGCTGATCGCCTTGGCCAAGGCATCAATGGCCTTGGGCCGTGGGAAGCTGGCCCGCCAGGCAATCGCCACGGTGCGTGAAGGGGCGGGGTCCACAAACGGGCGGCTGACCAGCATGGCGTTTTCGTACTGGTCGGTGCCTAGCGCCGACTGCGGCAGCACGGTGATACCCAGCTTAGAGGCCACCATATGGCGAATGGTCTCGAGCGAGCCGCCTTCGGCAATCAGAGTGTTATTGGGGCTGTTGAGTTTTTGGGTAATCGCCGGGCAGGCTTCCAAAATTTGATCGCGGAAGCAGTGGCCTTCCCCTAATAGCAGCAGCCGCTCTTCTAATAAATCTTCTTTATGGATCGCCTCGCGCTCGACCCACGGGTGGCTGGCGGGCATTAGCACTTCAAAGTGCTCGTCGTAGATCGGCTTGGTGACCACGTCGGTTTCAGTGAACGGCAGCGCGACGATAATCACGTCCAGCTCGCCGCTGCGCAGCTTGGCCCGCAGCGTGCCGGTCATGCCCTCTTCAATATAGAGCGGCATTTGCGGCGCGGCGTTGGCCAGCGCAGGCACTAAATGGGGAAACAGATAGGGCCCGATGGTGTAAATCGCGCCAATACGCAGCGGGTTCGCCAGCTGGTCTTTGCCAGCGCTGGCCAACTCATAAATCAGCCCGCTCTGCTCCAGTACGCGCTGGGCCTGAGCGACGATTTTTTCGCCCAAAGGCGTAACTTGCACCGTGGATTTAGAGCGTTCAAACAAGGGAATTTCCAGCTCATCTTCGAGCTTTTTAACGGCCACAGAGAGCGTGGGCTGAGAAACATGGCAGCGCTCGGCGGCGCGGCCAAAATGACGCTCCTGGGCAAGGGTTACGATGTAGCGAAGTTCTGTTAAAGTCATAGCGGTGCCAGTGGCATCCTCTCGTTGCAGCTCGTGACTAGTCATCGTGTTAGCGAGACGGAAAAGGACAGACAAGCCCTATTGAAGATGGCACATCTCATAGGGACTTTGTATCTGATAGGGAATATTAATCAAGAGGGGTGAGCAAGTTGAAGCTAACGGTACTGATTATCGGCTGTGGAGACATCGGCGTCACGCTTGGACAAGAGCTGCTGGACGAGGGGCATCGGGTGATTGGCGTGCGCCGCCAAGCCAAGGCATTAGAGCATACCGGCATTGAGCCGTTAGCCCTGGATCTCAGCACCCTGGAAGGGGCCGACGCTAGCGCACTGCCCCAAGCCGACTACGTGATTTACACCGTCAGCGCAGACCGCTTTGAAGAGAGTGCTTACCAGAGCGCCTACCCAGACGGTCTCAAGCGCGTTCTCAGCGTCATGGAACAGCACGAAAAACCGCCGCGCCGCATCTTCTTTGTCTCCTCTACTAGCGTCTATGGCCAGCAAGAGGGCGAAGTCGTTAACGAAGAGAGCCCCACGGAATCGACCAGCTTCTCGGGCAACCTGATGTGCGAAGCTGAGCAGGCCCTGCTGAATCACCCGCTGCCGGGTACGGTGGTGCGTTTTTCCGGTATTTATGGCCCGGGGCGCGACCGCTTGATTCACCAAGTGGCAGAAGGCCGCATTGCTGCGGTGACGCCGGTGAGCTACTCCAACCGCATCCACCGCGACGACTGCACCGGCATTCTGGCGCACCTGATTCGCTGCCAGGAAAACGGCTCACCGCTGGCCGACCTTTATCTGGGCAGCGACTGCGAACCGGTCACCCTGCACAATGTCATGGCGTGGCTCGCTAAGCAGTTGAAAGTAGAATCTACCGAGACCATGCAATCGCCGCTGCGTCGACGCACCAGCAAGCGCTGCGACAACCGCCGCATTCTCGAGACGGGCTACACCTTCCGCTACCCCACTTATAAAGAAGGGTATGCCCAGGTGTTGAAAGAGGGTGGATTTTTAGAGCTGCAAAAAGCTTAATTACCCTAGCGCTATCCAAACGCAAAGAGCGAGCTGATCACAGCTCGCTCTTTTTTTATGCGCGGTTAAACGCTCCGCTTAGCGTAACGCGGCGATTAATCGCCAATCACCATCACGGCTTCGGCTTCTACCTGGCTGCCTTTAGGCAACGCTTTAACACCCACCGCCGCACGAGCGGGGAAGGGCATCGAAAAGAACTCTTCCATCACCTTGTTCACGATCGCAAAGTTGTCCAAGTCGACCAGGTAGAGGTTGAGCTTGACGATATCGCCCAGCGAGCCAGCAGCTTCTTCACATACGGCCTGCAGGTTGGTAAATACCTGACGCGCCTGGGCTTCGAAATCGTCAGAGACAATTTCCATGGTTTCCGGATTAAGCGGAATCTGGCCCGACAGGTAAACCGTGTTGCCCGCCTTGATGGCCTGGGAGTAAGGGCCGATGGCGGCGGGGGCTTTTTCAGTGTTGATAACCGCTTTATTGCTCATGGGGTGTCATGCTCCTGTAGGAATGAAACGTTGATTATTATCGCCATGGCTTACGCTGCCAGCCTGGCAGGCCAGCGCTCAACACATAGACGTTTAGTTTGCGGTACGGGTGATTTTGCCAACGTTGGGCAGGTTGCGGATGCGTTTGATAATCCGAGCGAGGTGGACCCGGCCTTTCACCGACAGCGTTAAATTGACGCTCGACAGACGCGCATCGCGCTCCTCAATGCCAATGCGCTCGATATTGGCATCGGCATCGGTCACTAGGCCTGCCAGTTCGGCCACTAGGCCACGGCGGCTTTCAATCTCAATGCGCAGCGCGACCGGGAAGTCCTCATCAATCTGCTCGGACCACTCCAAGGCAAACAGCTTTTCAGGGTCGTTTTTACGCTCAGCGAGGTTTTTGCACTCGCTGCGGTGTACCACTAAGCCTTTACCCACGGAAAGGTGACCCACCACCGGGTCGCCGGGCAGCGGGTGGCAGCAGCGAGCAAAGTTAATCACCATGCCTTCACTGCCGCTAATCACCACGGCTTTATCGCTATTCTCCGTCAGGCTCTTATCAAAGCTGTCGCCGTGGGCCACATCGACAAGGCGCCGCGCCACGATATGCGCCATCCGATTACCCAGCCCCAACGACTCCAGCAAGGTATCCAGCGATGACACATCCAACTCTTTAAAGGCCTGCTCGAAGATGCTCTCGTCCAGCTCCTCAAGGCTCGTTTCAAAAGGCGCCAGGGCTTTATTGAGCAACCGCCGCCCGAGCATCACCGCTTCGGCCTGCTGCTGGTGCTTCAAGGCATGGCGGATCGCTGAACGTGCCTTGGCAGTGGTCACGAAATTCAGCCACGCCAAGTTGGGCCGCGCGCCAGGGGCAGTAATAATTTCCAGGGTTTGGCCGCTTTCCAGGCGCGTGGAGAGCGGCGCTAGGTGGCGGTCGATGCGGCAGGCGATACAGTTGTTGCCGATATCGGTGTGCACGCTGTAGGCAAAGTCGATCACTGTGGCGCCCTGGGGCAGCTCCATGATGTCGCCTTTGGGCGTAAACACGTAGATATCGTCGGGGAACAGGTCGTTTTTGACGTGTTCGATAAACTCCAGCGAATCCCCCGCGTGGCGCTGCATCTCCAGCAACCCTTTCACCCAGGCGCGGGCGCGGGCGTGGCTGCCTTCGGCAATCGGATGCGCCGTCTGCCCGGCTTTATAAAGCCAGTGCGCGGCAATGCCGTTATTGGCCATGGCTTCCATTTCACGGGTGCGGATCTGCACTTCAATCGGCATGCCCCGCTGGCCAAACAGCGTGGTGTGCAGGCTTTGGTAGCCGTTCGCTTTGGGGATCGCAATATAATCTTTAAAGCGCCCTGGTACCGGCTTATAGAGGTTATGCACCACGCCTAAAATACGGTAACAGCTGGCCACGTCTTCGGTAATAATTCGAAAACCGAACACGTCCATAATCTCGGCGAATGGCTTACGCTGGTCACGCATCTTTTTGTAGATCGAGAGCAGATGCTTCTGGCGGCCAATTACGGTGCCTTTTAGGCCTTCATCGTCCAAGCTCTGCTGCAGCGACGACTGAATTTCCCGCATGGCGCTGCGGCGATTGCCCCGCGCGCTGGCCACCGCGCGCTTGATACGCTCAGCGCGCATGGGGTGAATCGCTTGAAAAGAGAGGTCTTCCAGCTCAATACGGATGGTATTGATACCCAACCGCCCGGCAATGCGTGCGTAGATTTCTAACGTTTCACGCGCAATGCGGCGTTTTTTATCGGGCCGCAGTGCGCCCAAGGTGCGCATGTTGTGCAGCCGATCCGCCAGCTTGACGATAATGACGCGAATATCCCGCGACATCGCCAACACCATCTTTTGAAAATTCTCCGCCTGGGCGACGGCTTTATCTTCAAAGGTGATTTGGGTCAGTTTGGAGACGCCATCCACCAGCTCCGCCACGGGCTTGCCGAACTGGGCCGCCAGGGCTTTTTTGGAGACGCCGGTGTCTTCAATCACATCATGCAGCATGGCGGCCATCAGGCTCTGATGGTCCATGTGCATGTTAGCGAGAATATTAGCGACTGCGAGCGGATGAGTGACGTACGGCTCGCCAGAGCGACGGCGCTGGCCGTCGTGGGCCTGCTCAGCATAGTAGAAGGCGCGCTTGACCTGCTGGATCTCGTCCGGGGGTAAATAGCCGCCGAGTCGGTCGGCCAGGTCATCAATGGTGAACATGTACCGCGCCCCTAATCGATACTGGCTTAATCGTCGATGTGAGTGCTAGGTGCCATGGCAGGACGCGCACGAACAGGCGCTTCAACCGGTTCATCAAGAACGGTGTGGTCCACAAGGCCAGCGGCAATTTCACGCAGCGCCATCACGGTGGGTTTGTCGTTTTCCCAGGGCAGCAGCGCATCGCGAGAGCCGCGAGCCAGCTGGCGAGCACGCTGGGTAGAAATCATCACCAGTTTGAAGCGGTTTTCTACATTTTCTAGACAATCTTCAACGGTTACGCGAGCCATGGGGGCCTTCCTGTAATAACGACGCCGGGCCGGCATGATGGAACAATGCCGCCGACCCAGCGAAAAAAAGTGGTGATAGAACCTGATAGATTACTCGACGCTAGGTGCCTGTGACAAGAGCGCATCGAGCAAGGGGGCGTGGCGTTCTTGCATTGCAGCACGCGTTAAGCGACGACTGATCACTAACGACTGCAGTTCCTGCAGGGCAGTGGTGAAGTCGTCGTTAATCACTAAGTAGTCGTACTCATCGTAGTGAGACATCTCGCTGACCGCATCGCGCATGCGCCGTGCAATCACTGCGTGCTCGTCGGTGCCACGGCTTGAGAGGCGGCGCTCCAGTTCGCTGCGTGACGGCGGCAAAATAAAAATCGACACCGCAGAGGGCATTTGTTCACGTACCTGCTGAGCGCCCTGCCAATCGATTTCAAGAATCACATCTTGCCCCGCATCTAGCAGCGTTTGTACTGCCTGACGCGATGTACCGTAGTAATTGTCGAAGACCTTGGCATACTCAAAGAAGTCGCCCCGGGCGATCATCGCTTCAAAGTCAGGCACTTGGGTAAAGTGGTAGTTCACGCCGTTGACTTCGCCTTCGCGCTTGGCGCGCGTGGTGTGCGACACCGACACCTGAATGCCATCCAGGCTTTCGATCAGCTCACGTACGAGGCTGGTTTTACCCGCGCCCGACGGGGCAGAAACAATAAAAAGCGTACCATGGGACATGAAGCGCTTCCCTAGTTAGTCAAAATGGTCGTTCGTTATCACACAGGCCGGACGCTGCCGACGTTATAGGGTGCGCAGTATCGCACACCCATGGCAGGGACTGTAGCGTTTCCAAGAAGCCACAAGGAGGTCAGCATGCGCAGCACAGTGATTATTTTATGCCTGATTGCGCTAGGGGTCGCGCTTCAGAAAGGCATTATCGAGATCCCCCGCCACTGGGCACCCTGGGCTCCGCTACATGTGGATGACCCCATCACGCCGGTCACGCAGTTGAAGCTCAAGCGATTAAACGATGACCGCGACGCCTGCCTGGCAGCGCTGGACACCGTGCCAGAGAGCGAGCTGCGCTATGCGCCCCTGGCCGACTACTCCCCCACCGCCAGCTGCCCGCTCAGCAACATTGTCCGCATGCAGAGCAGCAGCGTGCGCTTTAGCCAAAGCTTTGTGGCATCGTGCCCGCTGGCCATTGCATGGGTGATGTATGAACGCCATGCCTTGCAGCCTGCGGCGCAGGAGATCATGGGTAGCCGGGTCGCCCAGGTGAACCACGTGGGCAGCTTTGCCTGCCGTAATGTTTATGGTCGTGAGACAGGACGGCGTAGCGAGCACGCCACCGCCGAAGCGCTGGATGTGGTGGGGTTTCAGTTTGAGAACGGCCAGCAGATATCGCTGATTAACGACTGGGATGACGTGGGTAACGCGGGGAAGTTTTTACGCGCAGCGCGAGATGGCGCGTGTGATACCTTCGGCAATGTACTGGGGCCTGAGTACAACGCCGCGCATGCCGACCACTTTCATTTAGGCATGCGCGGCTTCAGGCTTTGCCGCTAGTGGGGCGAGTTAGTCGAGGTTGATATCGTCCTCATCGGTGGCGGCACCGGTGGCAGCACCCACGCCACCGCCAATCACGGCGCCTTGAGTGACGCTACCGCCCGTGGCCGCAGCGGCCCCAGCACCCACGGCTGCCCCTACGCCCGCACCGCTGGTGGCGCGCTCGCCAGTGGTGGAGCCACAGCCCGCCAGCGCCAGAGTAATGGCGGCAATTGCACTTAATGTCACGAGGCGCGGGGTTGCAACGCGCGATGTCTTCACTAGGTTATGCATAGGTCACCTCCTTATGGATTGCACCTTTACACCCTAGGAACGATACGCACTTTTTGCCACCTTAAATAACCTAAGCCTTTATTTAGCAAAGTCTTATTTATAGCACTTTATTTGTAACTCTGAGCCATCGACGGCTGCGCTGGGTAAGTGCGTTTTTCCAACCAGCGCCCCCAAGCAAAAATCACCAAGCCACACAGCGCAAGCCCGGTACCGACCAGCCCAGTACTCGACCAGCTAAACCCGGCGCTAATCGCCAAGCCCGCCAGCCACGCACCCAGCGCGTTCGCCCCGTTAAAGGCCGCGTGATTCATGGATGCCGCCATGGTTTGAGCGTCCTCAGCCACATCCATCAAACGGGTTTGCAGCGAAGGCGCCAGCGCCATGCTAGTGCCCACCAAACCCACGAACAGCAGCCCCGACCACACCTCGTTGGCAGCAAAGTAAAAGAGCCCCTGTACCACCGCACACCACACTAAAATGGTAGGTATTGCCCGCATCAGGTTCTTATCCGCCATGCGCCCGCCCACCAGGTTACCGGCGATAGAGCCCAGGCCAAAAATCACCAACACCAGCGGCCCCAGCGCTTCGCTCATGCCCGCCTGCTGGGTCAATGTCGGCATCACATAGCTGAAGATCGAGAACATGCCGCCGCAGCCAATACAAGCAATCGCGATAGTGACCAGCACCCGCTGCTTCACCAGTGCAGATAGCTCTCTCAATGGGCTGGCATGTGCATCAAACGGCTGCACCGGCACGCATAACCGAATGAGCAGCGCCGTTAACAGCGCAATGACCCCCACCCCAGCAAAAGCGATTTGCCAGCCAAAAGCGTTACCCGCCCAGGTACCCAATGGCGCGCCAATCAAAATCGCTACCGTGAGCCCCAACATTACCCGCGAAATAGCCCGCGCTCGCTGGTCAATTGGCACTGCTCCAGCCGCGACCAGTGCCGCTATGCCAAAGTAAGCACCATGAGGCAGCCCCGCCAAAAAGCGCAGACCCACAAACGACCAAAACCCCGGCGCCATGGCGCTGGCAATATTGCCCACGGCAAACACCAGCATCAGCGCAATCAGCAGCGCCCGCCTGGGTACCCGTGCAGCCAGCGCCGAAATCAGCGGTGCACCCACTACCACGCCCAGGGCGTAGCTACTAATCGCATAGCCCACTTGCGGCACGGTCACGGCTAAATCCTCCGCCACGCGGTTCATCAACCCCATAATGACGAATTCACTGGTGCCAATGCCAAACCCGCCCAGCGCCAGAACAAACTCTACCAATCGCGGGTTACGCGCCAGCCCCGATGACGACTCTTGCATACCTCTCTCCCCAGGCGCTAGATAAAGCGCCTGCTTATTAAAACGGTCTTAGATTGCGTCAAATGATGGCAGGATTAGACGAAAGTAGGAATATGAGACGCTAAAAAAGTTAGCGTGCAAACTCATTCATCAAGCGTGGGGGTCAAACGGTAGAAGATTTCACCGACAACAACCGCTCGCGCAACTCACGGTTACGCGGCAGTAAGCCGACCTGCAGGCCCAGCGGGCGGAAGACTTGGTTAAGCAGCGCCACGGTAGGACTTGCTTTATCAGCTTCCAAATCAGACAACGTGCGACGGCTGATACCCACCCGCTCAGCATATTGCGTCTGCGACATGCCCAATACATCCCGGCGTAGCTGACGCAACACCTGCCCCGAGCTGATTTCTTCACGCACCAGTTGAGTCGCGAGCGTCGTCAGCAGCGCCTCACGCTCAATGCTAGAGAGTTCTTTGCGCTTCATAGCAACCCCCAGCGCTGCAGCTTAGTGTCCAAATAATCAAACCCCACCGCTCTCGATGCCAGTAAGGCGTCGGGCACGCCCCGCTCAGCGAGTCGCTCTTTCAGGCCAACTAGCTGACTTCCCAGCGCTTTTAACTCTGTCATCAGTTGTTCTGGGGGAATATAGACGCTTAGACGTTCCGCAATGGCGAGCCAATTAAACTCCCGTCCTTCCTCAAACGGCGTTCCCCAAGTGGTGGTTCTTACAATTCCCTCTGGGTCAGCCTTCATGGGCGCAAAATCGTACACCGGTGCCCACCAGATACCTTGCGGCGTTTTCAGCAGCGCCGTATTACGGCCATGGTTGTCGCTGTTAGCAAACGCAATATTGAGCAGATCGCGTTTCACCCACTCACTGACAAAGCTCGCCGTATCGAAATGGCCACCCGACTCACGCACGCGGAACTGTTGGCTCAACAGACCCACCAACGCCTCAATCACGGCAAAATGATTCAAAAAGCTTCCCGGCTCCTTCCCCATGGCTGAATACACAGACTCCAAGCCATAAAGCGTGCACGCCCCCCCTTGATAACCAACGTCAAAGCGGGGCAACCATAGCGATGGATAACGCTCACCTTCTATTAACCTCATCCCTTGGGTATCGATGGTCGCGACACCCAATGCCGCTAGCTCGTGATAGAAATGATACTCCGCACGCAATATGTCGCTATCGATCACGGTGCGCTGACCGCGAGGAAATTTCACCAAATAGTGCTGATCGATATTCGTCAGATCATCCTGGTAGGTATCAATCCAGACCTGATCATCTGGCGAACAGCGCAGCAGCAGCTTAGGCGCTTCGCCACCTGCTCCGGTCGCACCGCCCCCGGCGGCCCCCATCTGCTGCGCATAGGCAAGAAAATCACTATCCCGATTGACGACGTCAGCCAAAGCAAAGCGCTGGTGCTCAAGCGTGCTGCCAGCAGGGCGCTCAGGAAGAGCCTCTTTGATGCGCAAATTGCCCACTGGCGCAATCGCGCCCTGGGCCAATAGCGCGGCATCCTGCTCCGCTTCACTAAGCGCCGTTATTCCCAACTGCGTGACCCAGTAACGTCGGCTGGCCCCGGACGGCATGATATCGTCTAAAAAAGCGAACCAACGTGGCGACTGATGGGTATTCATCAACTCAATAGGCAAACGAAGGCTACAAGCGTGCTCATCGTCGCGATCCAACCACTCAAGGGCATAATCCGTCAGGTAGCCCAGACGTGCAGGCCCCCGACGGCCTCGCTCTGGCTGTTCGATGATCAGCTCGGCGGCATCGTGCCACTGCCCTTGATGGAAGGCTTGAACGGTTAGCAACACAGCTCACCTTAATTGAGTAGTTTAATGCTCAAAAGTGTAGCCCAAGGCACCATAATGTGCATTTTAATACTCAAATTAAGATCAAAATGCGATTAATGAGCATTTTTCTACCCATTTTTCCAGGAGACATCATGCCGTCTGATCACACGTCCGTTGCTATGATTGAACGCGCCATGCAGGCACTGGCCAATGCCGACCCCGACATTGCCCGCGCCTACCCCTTAGTCGGCGCGCCCAACCCGCGCCAGCGCGACCCAGGCTTTGCGACCTTCTTCTCGACCATTGTGAGCCAGCAGATTTCTACCGAAGCCGCCCGGGCGATTATGGGCCGGGTGAATACGCTGCTGCCGGAGCTGCACGCCAAGGCGGTGATGGAGGTGGAAGGCCAAGCGCTGCGCGATGCGGGGCTATCGTGGCGTAAAATCGAGTATGCCAAAGGGCTGGCCGACGCAGAGCTGGCGGGCACGTTTAGTGCAGATGGCTTAGCGCATCTTAGCGATGACGAAGCCATTGCCGCGATTACCCAACTGCGCGGGTTTGGCCGCTGGAGCGCGGAGATCTATCTGATGTTCTCGCTCCAGCGGCCCGATATTTTCCCCGCCGACGACCTCGCCTTAAGGGTAGCGCTAGGCCGCTTGAAGGGCATGGAGAACAAACCCACGCCGAAGCAAGCTCGCCAGATGGTAGAGCACTGGTCGCCCTGGCGCAGCGTGGGCTCGCTGTTTTTATGGCACTACTATCGCGGCGAGCCGGTTTAGCGGGTCTTTAAAGCGTAAGCCCGCCAAACTTACCGTTCTGGTAATCCTCTACCGCCTGGACGATCTCATCGCGGGTGGTCATCACAAAGGGGCCGTGGGAGTAGACCGGCTCATCAATGACCTCGCCATGGCCAAACAGCAGGCGCGCATCGCTCGCTGCTTCAATGCTCAGACTTTCACCGTCACGGTCGACTTCGATCAAATGGTGAGCTTTAGCAGGCTCGCCGCCAACCGTCACGTCGCCACTCACCACGTATAGAAACACCTGCCGCCCAGGGGCCACGGGTAGCTGTTCATGCGCGCCCGCAGGCAGAGCCAGCGTCGACATGAATACGCCCGTCAGCGATTCAATCGGGCCTGCTTGCCCCTGCCACTCCCCAGCAATCAGGTTGAGCGTACCGCCGCCAGAAAGTTGAACGGCAGGGATACCCTCTTGCTGCAAGCCCATATAGCGCGGCTCGCTCATCTTCAGTCGTGACGGCAGGTTGACCCACAGCTGCAAGATTTCCAGCGGGCCGCCCTCGCGCAGAAACGCCTCCGGCGAAATTTCCGCATGGACGATACCGCTACCGGCGGTCATCCACTGCACGCCACCTGCGTGAATCACACTTTGGTGCTTGGCGCTGTCGGCATGGGCCAGCGAGCCTTCTAAAATAAACGTTACCGTTTCAAACCCACGGTGCGGGTGCGGCCCAAAGGGCAGCCCACGGTTATTGGCCGGGTAAACCTGCGGGCCGTGGTGATTCAAAAACAGAAACGGGTCGAGCTGATCCAACCCGGGCCCTGGCAGCGGCCGGCGGGTGACCAAATCACCGATATCGTCACGGTGGGCAGGATGCTGGGCAACCACGCGGCGAACGGATGGAGTATTGGCTGATGACATAACGCTCTCCTTATCAATACGCCCAGCGTAAAACCTCAGCTGACGGATGAGGAGCGAATAATTTGCCCCGGTTCGTTGAAGGAAATGAATAGAAAGCCTTAACGGCTGGGAACGCTCAGCCGCCCCACCACCGTGAAGCCCTCCTCTTGCGGGCGCACAACCACCATTTCCCCGGAGCTAACGCCCCCACCGGTCAGCGCCGTGATATTCACCTGATGCGTCACCAGCAGCATATTCCCCGGCCCCTGCCACCCCGCCATACGCTCACGAGCCGCTTGGGTAATGGCCACCTGATCCCCACGCCCACGAAAGAACGAATTCAGCCACGGCGCTGGCACCACCGACCCCAGCGCCATCAGTTCACCGGTTTCCAACGCCCGGCACCACTGGGAGCTGTACACCGCATCAATCGCCACGCCCCGCTCCCGCAACGCCTGCCCTGCTGCCACCGCATGGGCACGCCCTTCGCTAGAAAGGTTGCGCTGGGTCTCGCACGCTTCCAACACAAACCCCGGCGGGTCGCCGATACCGGGGGCCAGCGAGTGGCGCATGAGGATGACCAAACCGCCCTCTTGAAGCGCTTGCCAAGTGGCGGTGTTGGCGTGGGCGGTAAGGGGGAGTGCTGCTAACAGGCTAAGCAGCAAAGGGTTCGCGATTTTACGTAGTCGTGATAGAAACATGGCGAGGGAGCCCTTGATCAGTATTGGCAAGCAACCGCAGGTTAAGTTGAACTCAAAGGAAAGGTCTAGCCACAAGCCAAAACTGCCATGAATTTATGGGTTGCTTGCATACTGTGCATGAGGCTTCTAAATTTTCGTGTCACACACTCCCGCCATCACAGTGTATGAATCACTTATCTTGCTCAAGGCTCGGGACCTGCAAACAAATAACGAGGCGCTGTTCCTAGGGCATGTCGCAAATTTTGATCTACCTTACAAGACAATACAGTATCGTTTAATGCAAAATACTCCAGATATAATTAACCCCACAAACAAAGCCATTTAATTTTCAATATTTTCAAAGAGTTATAAAAATATGAATAATTTCTCATTGCTTGGTGTTCGCAAACGCCTAGGGTTGTTATTAATAATATCACTGAGCTTCTTTGCTACTATTTTACTGGCAGCTGAGGTTCAGCCTGCTTCTGGCACTTTTGCTCTCTCTCAGGATGAGGCTCCCATATTGATGATGGATACGCCAGAAGGACACCATTACCTTAGCCGTGCTGACATCGAATCCTTGCCACTTTATGCAGCAAATTTGCGACACTTCAAAGGATTACATGGCAGCTTTGCAGGCGTATGGCTTAAAGATCTACTATTTGCTCAAAATATTGATGAAGCGGCTACGCTTCGCTTCATCGCTCATGACGATTACAGCGTTTTTATAACTTCAGAAGATCGCCTTCAGCGGGACCACCTGCTCGTTACCCGCCTCAACGGAGAGCCTCTAACGCTGACTGATTTTGGTCCTACAATGCTGATTGTACCCGCTGAGGCAGAGTCTGTTGAAGCGGGTACAGCCAACATGACCCACTGGATTTGGTCAATTCGAGATATCGTTGTCCAATGAAGTCGAATGCCATCAAGTCCGTAGGCTGGAAATTGGGGTTAGCTTTTATTCTAGTAGCGGGTACTTCTGCCATTGCTACTGCATTATATGGTTTACATGTTCGTCAAAATATGGGGTCTAATTATACCTCGTTAGTAGCCGTAATTGTTCGCTCACAGACACATGCCGTTATGTTTCGAAACGCTCTGGAAGATTTACGTCATCGTCCTGGAGAACCTGAAGTTTTCAGTCGGCTAGAAAATCTTATATGGCGGATACCACAGCATATTGATGGAATTAGTTTTAGCATACAGGCCAATCAGCTTTCCAAACCTGCTTATAATGACTCTCTGGCACAGCTACTGGATGTTAAGGAGCGTATGGCCAAGATGCGAGAGCAGTTTGATGGAATTATCTTAGGCGGCTCAACCGAAATTTTTTTGCATCATGGCCAAGTGATTGAAAACGACTTAGCCATGATTTACAGCACCTTGGAAGGGCTTGTGCACTCAGAAGCAGCCCAGCAGCGTATTGTCATGGAGCGTTTGGGGCGCACTATATCAGTGTTGGCTTTTATGACTCTGATACTAATAGCAGGACTTCTGATATCTCTATTTAGACTCAAGCGTCAACACCATAAGGTAATGCAACTCAGTCAGTTTGATGAATTAACAAAATTAGGCAATCGCCGCTATTTACTAAGCTGTGCAGAACACTTTTGCAAACACACCCAACGAACTGGCTGCCCGCTAGGTTTGATTCTCATAGATATAGACCACTTCAAATATGTCAATGACACATATGGACATCCTGCAGGCGATCAAATACTTAAGGTATTTGCAGAAGTATTAAAAAATGAAGCTCGTGAAGTAGATATATTAGCTCGGATCGGAGGTGAGGAGTTCTGTGTGTTAGTACCAGATACGGAAGAAGACGGTATCATGAAATTAGCAGAAAGGCTGCGTCAAAAAGTGAGCGAACTAACACATCAACAATTAAGCATCACAACTTCTATTACGGTGAGTATAGGCGTGGCGGTATCACGCCAAAAGGAAGTGACTTTTCAACATCTCTATGCGCGTGCAGATAAAGCTCTATATCAGGCGAAATCGCACGGTCGCAATCGCGTAGAAATCGGTTAGAAAAGGCATATCTATCATTTTGACATCCTAAGCTTTGGCAGCACCTTTAATGATAAATAAAATGTAACTTTTCAAGCCACTTTGCAGTGACTTAAAAAGAATTATTAGAAATAAAAGACAACGTCTGATGTAAAAAATAGCGTTTATAAAACTATTAAATATTTCACTCAATATTATTAATATTAATGTAGCTTAGAAAAAATACACCTCAAATATCAATGAGTTGGCGGATGCAGACTCTGAGTGCAACACACTCATTGGATGGTTGATGGGCTTTCATGGTACTTGGCCATCAGCTCGCTCATCACTTCTATCGGACATTTAAATCCAAAGCGTTTTCGAGGTCGCATATTCAGCTCAAAGGCAATGGCATCCAGCTCTTCCTGGCTATGTGCTGAAAGGTCCATTCCTTTCGGTAAATATTGACGGATAAGACCATTGATATTCTCATTGGCCCCACGTTGCCAGGGGCTGTGGGGATCGCAAAAATAAATCGCAACGCCCGTTTCTTGAGTGATTTTTGCATGCTGTGCCATTTCACGCTTACTGACCTCGGGCGGACGTAAGTAAATGCTGACCATGTCAGGGATCTGTCCACGTCGATCCACTTCGCCACGGCGAGGCTTGCGTGTGGTTTTACCTTGTC